>JAICGL010000293.1 GCA_025923175.1 Acidimicrobiia bacterium | reverse complement strand
TACGCCAGCAGCCGGGTACTGCTGCCGCTGCGGGGCGTCGCCACCGCCGCCTACCGGATCTCCCACGGCGCCCTCGACACCCGCCTCGACGCCAAGGGCGACCCCGACCTGGCCCCCCTGATCACCTCGTTCAACGACATGGTCGACGCCCTCCAGGATCGGATCGACCGGGAGGCGCGCTTCGCCTCCGACGTCAGCCACGAGTTGCGCACCCCGCTGGCCGCCATCGGCTCGGCGGTCAACATCGTGCGGCGCCGCCGGCACTCCCCCGAGGAGACGGCCGCCGCCCTCGATGTGCTGGAGCAGCAGATCGAGAGCTTCCAGAAGCTCGTCCTCGACCTCCTCGAGATCTCCCGCCTCGAGTCGGGGACGGCCCGGCTGGAGCGGGAGCCGATCGAGCCTGACCGCTTCGCACGGTCGGTGCTGGCGTCGAGCGGCCGGTCGTCGGTGCCGCTAGGTATCGAGCCGGGGGCACCCGACCGGGCGCTGGTCGACCCCCGCCGGCTGAGCCAGATGCTGATCAACCTGCTGGAGAACGCCGACAAGTACGCCGGCGGGCCCACCGCCATGATCGTGTCAGGCAACGAGACCGTGGTGCGTTTCGCCGTGGAAGACCGGGGGCCCGGCGTGCCCGAACACGAGCGGCACCACATCTTCGAGCGGTTCGCCCGGGGCGAGTCGTCGGCCCTGCCCGGTGCGGGCGACGGGACGGGTCTCGGCCTGTCGCTGGTCGCCGAGCACGCCCGCCTCCACCACGGCCACGTGTGGGTGGAGCAGCGGGTCGGCGGCGGCGCCCGCTTCGTTGTCGAACTGCCGCTGGTGGAGTACGGACCGGGGGCGATACCGACCCCGGCAACGTCGGGGCCGATCCCCGGGCCCGGGGTGACGCCGGCCCCGCCGGAGCCACCGCCGGCCCCGGAGAGGGCGGACTCATGAAGCGCCGTCAGAGCGCCGCCCTGGCCACGGTCGTGGCGGCCGTCCTCGGACTGGCCGGGTGCGGGATCCCGCCCGACGACAGCGCCACCCTGGCGGCGCCGGATTCGGTGCCGTTCGACCTGCTCGGCCAGACCCCTTCGGCGACAGCCACGACCCTGCCGTTCGCCCAGACAGAGAAGGCGACCCTCTTCCTCGTGCAGGGTGAGCGCCTGGCACCGGTCCAGCGGGAGCTGCCCGCCCCGGTCTCGGTGGAGTCGGTGCTCGAGGCCCTGGTCTCCGGTCCCACCAGCACCGAAGTGCAGCTCGGCCTGCGGACGGCCCTCCTCACCACACCGGGCCTGGTCCGCTCCGGCGGCGTCTCCGGCGGGATCGCCACCATCGACCTCGGCGGGCCGTTCACCGAGATCGCCGGACGGGACCAGATCGTCGCCCTGGCCCAGATCGTCTCCACCGTGACGGGCCTGCCCGGCGTGGGCCGGGTCCGCTTCACACTCGACGGGAACCCCGTCGGCATCCTGCGGGGTGACGGTGCCGTCACGACCGAGACGGTCTCCCGCGACGACTACGCCACGCTGGCGCCCGTCCCGTTGGGCTAAGGCCACTTTCACGTAATCAGCGGTAGAGTCGGCGCTTTCGCGCTGCGCGACCAAATTTGGGGAGGGCCACAAGATGCGCAAGGGACTGCTGCTGGGAATCGGCATGCTGGGTGTGGGGTCGTGGCTGGCGATGCCGGCGGCCCAGGCCGCCGAGACGCTGAAGGCCACGATGACCGGCGGTGAGGAAGTGCCGACGCCCGGCGACCCCGACGGGAAGGGCACCGCTGTGATCGTTCTCGATACCGAGAAGAACACGGCCTGCTACGAGTTCACCCTCGAGAACATCGGCCAGCCGACCGCCGCCCACATCCACACTGGAGCCAAGGGCGTGGCCGGGCCCCCGATCGTCGATTTCAAGATCAAGACGAACGGCAACAAGGGCTGTGTCCCTGCCGACCCGACGGCGCTGAAGTCGATCGCGGGCAACCCGGCCGGCCACTACGTCAACGTCCACACCGCCGACTACGGGAGCGGCGCCATCCGCGGGCAACTGGCCAAGGGTTAGGGGACCCCTAGCGCCGGTCGGCCAGGAAGGGATAGCGCTTCCTGGTCTCGGCCACGACGACGGGGTCGACGTCGGCGAGGAGGATCGTCTCCCCGCCGGCGCCGGCCGCCAGAATCTCCCCGAGCGGGTCGATGATGCGGCTGTCGCCGGAGTAGTGCAGGCCGCCGCCCTCGCCGACCCGGTTGACGCCGACGACGTAGGCCTGGTTCTCGATCGCCCGGGCGACGAGGAGGGCCTGCCAGTGGGCCCGCCGTGACGACGGCCAGTTGGCGACGACGACGTAACAGTCGGTCTCTGGCGCCATGGCCCAGAACTCGTCGGCGAAGCGGAGGTCGTAGCAGACGAACGGCGTCACCTTGACGCCTTCGACGGCGAACGTCACCCGCTCCGTGCCGGCGGCGTAGCGCTCATGCTCGCCCGAGTAGCTGAAGGGGTGGATCTTGTCGTAGTGCCGGAGTTCGCCGCCGGGACCGGCGAGGAGGAGCCGGTTGACGGGTCGGCCCCCGTCCGCCGGGTGCGTCGGGACCGACCCGGTCAGCCAGACGTTCAGGTCCGCCGCCTGGGTGCGGAGGAACTCGGTCGTCGGCCCGCCCTCCGGTTCGGCCACCCGCTCCGGCTCCATGGAGAAGCCGGTCGGGAACATCTCGGTGAGGACGACCAGGCGGGCGCCGGTTCCGGCCGCTGCGCTCAGGTGCGGCTCGAGGCGGGCGAGCGTGGCCTCGCGGTCCTCCCAGACGACGTCGTGTTGAATCGCGGCGACCTTCATGTGGGTCGCAGGGCTTTCAGGCGGGCGGCGGCTTCGGCCAGGATCTCGGGCCGCTTGCAGAAAGCGAAGCGGATCAGGGTCCGCCCGGCGTCGGGATCGTCGTAGAACACCGACATCGGCACCGCCACGACACCGACGCGCTCCGGGAGGCCGAGGCAGAACTCAACGCCGTCAATGGCGCCGACCGATGCGGCGTCGGTGGTGACGAAGTAGGTCCCCTCCGAAGCGAACGTGGTGAGCCCGGCGTCGCGCAGGCCCTGGCTGAGGATGTCGCGCCGCTCGGCCAGGCCTGCCGCCAGCTCCTCGTAGTACGACGAGGGCAGGCCGAGCGCGACCGCGGCTGCGTGCTGGAACGGGGTCGCTCCGGAGTAGGAGAGGTACATCTTGGCGGTGCGGACGGCGGCGATGAGGTCGGCCGGCCCGCAGGCCCAGCCAACCTTCCAGCCGGTGAAGGAAAAGGTCTTGCCGTGGCTGGAGATCGTCACGGTCCGCTCGGCCATGCCGGGAAGGGTGGCCAGCGGGATGTGGGGCCGGCCGTCATAGACGAGGTGCTCGTAGACCTCGTCGGTGACGGCGAGGATGTCGCGCTCAACGCAGATGCGGGCGACCGCCTCGAGCTCTTCCCGGCTGAGGACCCGGCCCGTCGGGTTGTGCGGGGAGTTGAGCAGGATCAGCCGCGTCCTGGGAGTGACGGCGGCGGCCAACTCCTCGGGGTCGAGGGCGTAGTCGGGCGCCCGGAGCGTGACAACCCGTCGCTGCGCACCGGCCATGGCGATCGTGGCGGCGTAGGAGTCGTAGTAGGGCTCCATCACGACGACCTCGTCGCCCGGCTCGCACAGGCCGAAGACGGCACCGGCGATGCCCTCCGTGGCGCCCATCGTGATAACAACCTCGGTGTCGGGGTCGTGAACCAGGCCGTAGTTGCGGAGCTGATGCTCAGCGACGGCTTGGCGCAGCACCGGCAGGCCCGGGCCCGGCGGATACTGGTTCTGGCCGCCCTGGATGGCGGCCACCGCCGCCTCGGCCACCTCCGGCGGCCCGTCGACGTCAGGGAAACCCTGGCCGAGGTTGATCGAGCCGGTGCGGACGGCCAGCTGCGACATCTCGTTGAAGATCGTGGTGCTGAACGGCTGGAGGTGCACCCCCATGGCTCTCCGCATGAGCCTGGAGCGTACGTCGTCAGACTTTGGCGAGCTGACCCCGCATCGCCCCTTCGGGGTAGCCCCCGCTGTGGACGTTCACGTAATAGGCGCCCGGGTCGGCGATCAGCTGGGCGGCCGAGTCGGCGGTGGTCTCGACACAGGACTTCGAGGTGAACGCCGCCTCGCCGGGATTGAACACCGGGACCAGGTCGACCACCACCGGCCCGCTGGCCCCCTTGGCGCCCTTGTGGATGTGGGCCTTCAGCGGCTTCTCCCCCATCGTGACGTTGAGGTCCGCGCAAACCTTCGACCCGGCGATGTCGATCAGGGCGGCTCCGACGCCGTCCTTCACTCCCGGGCCCGGGACCTCCTCGGTGCCGCTCAGGAGAGCCTTGAGGGAAGTCGCCGTCCCCTCGGTCTTCTCCCCGCCGGTAGTGGTCTGGGTCGTTATCTCGGTGTCCTTGCCCTCCTCGTCGTCACCGCCGCAGGCAGCGAGACCCAGGGACAGGACGATGATGCCGGTCAGTATCCGAAGCGCCATCACGACGGAGATCCTGTCACGGTCACTGGGCACAATGAAGGCATGCTCCTGGCCGAGGTCGTCGAGGCATCAGCGCGGGTGGCCGCCACGCCAGCCCGCTCGGCCAAGATCGCAGCGCTGGCCGACCTGCTCCGACGGCTCGCCCCTGACGAGGTGCAACCAGCCGTCGGCTTTCTCGTCGGCGAGCCCCGGCAGGGCCGAATCGGGGTGGGATGGGCCACCGTCGCCAAGGGAATCGCCGCCCGCCGCTCCGGCAGCGAAACCCCCGAGGAGCCCGAGGAGCCGATCACCCTCACCGACCTCGACCAGGTCCTCCAACAGCTCGAGGGGACGACGGGGTCGGGCTCGGTCGGAGCCCGCGGCGCCCTACTCGACTCCCTGCTCGCCCGGGCGACGACGGCGGAGATGGACTTCATCGCCGATCTGCTCACCGGCGGATTGCGCCAGGGGGCGCTCGGGGGAGTCATGGCGGAGGCGGTCGCCAAGGCCGCCGAAGTGCCGGCAACGGTAGTCCGGCGGGCCTGCATGCTCGCCGGCGACCTCGGCCACGCCGCCGCGATCGCGCTGAGCGAGGGTCGCGCCGGGCTCGAGGCGGTCGGGCTCGAGGTCCTCCGGCCGATCGGTCCAATGTTGGCGTCGACTGCCCCCGACGTGGCTGCGGCCATCAAGGACCTCGGGCTGGCCTCGGTTGAGTGGAAACTTGACGGCATTCGCCTGCAGATTCACAAGCAGGGCGACGACGTGCGGATCTTCACCCGGAACCTCAACGACATCACAGACCGGATGCCGGAAGTCGTCGAGGTGATCAGGGGCCTCGCGGCCGAGCAGTTGGTCCTCGACGGCGAAGGACTGACGCTGACAGAGGACTTGCGTCCCCAGCCGTTCCAGGACGTGATGAGCCGCGTCGGCCGCCGCAGCGGGGAACCGATCGCGTCGGTGGGCGCCCACTTCTTCGACTGCCTCCATCTCGACGGCGAGGACCTCCTCGACCGCCCGCTGCTCGAACGGCTCGCCGCACTGGAGAAGGTGGCCGGGCCCTGGCGTATCCCCGGCCAGGTGACCGACGACGCGGCCGCCGCCGAGGAAGTGCTGCAGGCCTCCCTGGCAGCCGGCCACGAAGGCGTGGTCGTCAAAGGCGCTTCGTCGCCATACGAAGCAGGGCGACGGGGCAAGTCCTGGCGGAAGGTCAAGGTC
>JAICGL010000292.1 GCA_025923175.1 Acidimicrobiia bacterium | reverse complement strand
GAGATGGGCCTGGCGCTGCTCGACGTCGCCGACGTGATCCGTCCGCGTCCGGGCGTCGTGGCGTTTCTCGAACAGGTTGAGGACGACGGCTTCCTCGACGAGCTGGCCAAGCTCCCCGGCGGGCGGGAGGCGCGCGACGCCATCGCCGCCTACCTCGACCGGTACGGCATGCGCTGCGTCGGAGAGATCGACATCACGCGACCGCGTTGGAGCGAACACCCCACGGCGCTCGTGCCCGTTCTCCTCGCCAACATCCGGAATTTCGAGGCGGGCGAAGGCGTCCGGCGCTTCGAGCAGGGGCGGCTCGAAGCCCAGAAGAAGGAACAGGAGGTGCTGGAACGCCTCCGGGTCCTGCCGGACGGCGAGAGCAAGGCCGAAGAGACCAAGCGGATGATCGACCGGGTCCGCACCTTCGCCGGGTACCGGGAATATCCGAAGTACGGGCTGATCAGTCGAATCTTCATCTACAAGCAGGCCCTCCTCGGCGAAGCGGAGCGCCTCGTGCAGTCCGGAGTGCTCCGGGAGCCGGAGGACATCTTCTTCCTCACGGTCGCCGAACTCCACGAGGTCGTGCGCACGCAGAAGGCCGACGACGCGCTCCTCCGGCGCCGGAAGAACGAGTTCACGTCATACGAGGCGCTCCTACCGCCCCGGGTTCTTACGTCGGACGGTGAGTGCATCGGCGGGAAGTACCGGCGCGACGACCTGCCGGCCGGCGCGCTGGTCGGCCTCGCCGTGTCCGTCGGGACAGTCGAGGGGCGGGCCCGTGTCATCCTGGACATCGCCGACGCCGACCTCGGCGACGGCGACATCCTCGTCACCGCCTATACGGACCCCAGCTGGACGCCCCTCTTCGTCGCCGTCGAAGGACTGGTGACGGAGGTCGGAGGCCTCATGACGCACGGCGCGGTGATCGCAAGGGAATACGGCCTGCCGGCCGTCGTGGGGGTGGAGCATGCAACCCGGCTGATCCGGGACGGGCAGCGGATCCGCGTCCACGGCACGGAGGGCTACGTCGAGATCCTCTCCTAGTAGGAGACGCCGGTAGGGTTGGCCGGTGCCGCCGCTCGCTGTCGATCTCGCTGCGACGGCTGACCGCGTGCGGGAATTGGCGGAGGAGGTGCTGGGGGCGCAGCCGGATCCTGCAGACCCCGGCAGTCTGGTCATCATGGTGCGGTTCCCGACCGGGCAACCCACTCCGGTGCGTCTCAGGGTCGAAGACAGCGCAGTCCAAACGCACACGCAGGTGCTCCTGGAGACCGACGCGATCCCGCACGTGCCGTACTTCTTCTGGTTCATGGGACCCATCCTCCGGTCGGCCAACCGGCGGGCCGTTGGCTGGGTCGAGCGGGCGTTGCGGGCTGCCGAGGCGGGCGAGCCCGCTCCCCCGGCGCCGAAACGGCCGTCGCTCGCACCTCCGGCGCCATTCACCGCCTTGGAGTCGATCTCGCTGGCGACGGTGTGCGCCGTCACCGCCGCGCTCACCTTCAGCGGGGCGCTGCTGAGCCAGAACGCCGGCTACGTCGCCAGTGCCTTCGGAGCATCGGACACGGAGCTCGACACGGCGCTGCTCTTCTCCCGTGCCGGAGTGCTCATCGCCCTCGTGGCCTCGGCGATGGCCGACCGCAAGGGCCGGCGGACGCTCATGCTGGTCTGCCTCGGCGGCGTTGCCCTCGCCAACGGCCTCGCCGCACTCGCGCCCAACCTCGTGGTATTCACCGCCACTCAGACGGTGATGCGAGGCTTCGCCAGCGGAGGCCTGATCGTGGCGGGGATCGCGGCGGTGGAGGAAGCGCCCGAAGGAGCGCGGGCCTATTCGGTCGCGCTGCTGGGTCTGGCAGGAGGGTTCGGCTACGCCTTCGCCGTCACGCTCCTGCCGCTCGCCGATCTGAATGACGAAGCGTGGCGTCTGTCGTTCGCCGCGTCGGCGGCGACCGTGCTGCTGCTACCCAGTTTCGCCCGGCGCATGGCCGAGACCCGCCGCTATGCCGAACTCGCCGCCCGAGCGGCTCCACGCGGCCGGGCGGGTGAGGTCTTCGACCGCTCGTACGGAGGCCGTTTCTGGGTCCTCGTGATCAGCGGCTTCCTCTTCGCCATCTTCGCCGCACCGTCGTCGCAGCTGACCAACGACTACCTGAAGGACATCCGGGGCTTCTCGGGCCTCGACATCACCATCTTCCGGGCGATCACCCAGGGGTTCCCCGGGCTGGCCGGCATCGCCATCGGAGGCCGCCTGGCCGAAACCCGGGGCCGGCGCCCGGTCGCTGCCATCGCCCTGTTCACCGGCACGGCCGCCCAGATGATCTTCTTCCTCTACGGCGGCGGCATCCTGTGGCTCTCGTCAGCGGCGGCCATCGCCCTCGGCGGAATCGCCGCTCCGGCACTCGGGGCGTTCAGCGGGGAGATGTTCCCCACCGAGATCCGGGGCACCGCCAACGCCTTCCTGGTCGTAGCGGGCGTCACCGGCGCCGCCGTCGGTCTGTTGTTCACCGGGCACCTGTCCGACCAGCTGGGGCGAGGCGAGGCCATCGCCCTCACCGGGGTCGCCTCCCTGGTGGCGTCGCTCCTGGTTCTTCGGTTGCCGGAAACCGCCGACCGCAAGCTCGACGACGTCAGCCCGTCGGAGGTGTGAGCTGCCGAGACAGCGCGTTCTGGCCCCGGCGTCGCGGTCGCCGGGGCCAGAAGTGGTTGGTTGGTTGGGTTGGAAGGAGATCTAGCGGACGGCGCCCGTCACGGAAGCGCCGGAACCGCCGGCAGCGCCGGGAGGCCGGGCATCCCCGGGACCGGAGCGTCGGGCAGCGTGGGCAGCGCCGGCATCCCCGGAACGGGAGCGTCGGGCAGGGTCGGCAGACCTGGGACCGGGCCGTCGATCGGCAGCGCCGGCACGCCAGGCGACGGAACTTCCGGGACCGCCGGCAGAGCGGGCACGGCCGGTACCGGCAACGCCGGGACGCCCGGAGCGTCGGGCATGGTCGGCAGACCCGGGACACCGGGTACCGGAGCGTCGGGCAGGGTCGGCAGACCCGGCATCCCCGGAACGGGAGCGTCGGGCAGGGTCGGCAGACCCGGGACCGGGCCATCGACCGGAAGCGCCGGGACGCCGGGCACGCCCGGAGCCTCAGGCAGCGCCGGCAGTGCGGGCATCCCGGGCAGAGCCGGAGCGCCGGGCACCGTCGGGGCGTCCGGAAGAGTCGGGTTCGGGTCGTCGGCCGTGGCGCCGGCCCAGGCGGCCGCGCCGGAAAGGATGAGGGCGGCGGCCGGAACGGCGGCCAGGAACTTGCTCCGAAGCTGCATGTCTGTGTGCCTCCTACGAACTACGAACACGCGGGCGCGCGCGGCTGCGAGTTGATGGACGTTGTGGCTGGTAGGCCACGGAGACCTGAGCTGCCCCGTCCCCCCAAGCGCAGACCGGAGCACCCAACCACGACAAACGACGCTGGCACTCAGTGCCGTATTCGCGCCAGATGGTGAAATTCTGAGATTCGCCCTATTTGTTCCGGAGCGCCCAGGAGCGACGCCACGCCGCAGCCTCCGGGCCGGTGATGGCCGGCGTCGAACCATCGGCCGCCCGGCGGCGGGCCGTCCACCAGTCGGTGGCCCGCTCGTCGGCCAGCGCAGCGACCACTCGCGCGATCCGGGCCGCCAGCCGGCGGGCGTCCTCCCCGGGGTCGGGGTAGATCGGCGTGCCGAACGTCACCGTCACCTTGTGGGGCCGGGGGAGCCGCTGCCCCTTCGGCCACATGTGGCGGGTCCCGTCGATGTAGACGGGCACGACCGGCCGGCCCGACCGCACCGACAGATACGCGGCGCCACCCCGGAACTCCTGGGCCCATCCGTCGGGGCTGCGACCGCCCTCCGGGAAGATCACGAGGCTCCACCCGTCGGCCAGCAGGTCCGTGGCCACCTCGGCTGAGCGCCGGTTGACCTTGGTCCGCTCCATCGGCACCGCCCCGAACGTGAGCGCGTGGAACGTGCCCTTGGTCCGCCGGTCGAAGAAGTAATCGGCCGCTGCCGCCACCACGGCCTTGCGCCGGAACCGCTCCGGCAGCAGCGCCAGCAGCAGGCCGGTATCGGCGTGGCTGTGATGGTTGGCGGCGAAGATGACCGGCGCCTCGAGGGCGTCGAGCCGCTCACGGCCGTCAACCGTCGGCGAGGCCAGCACCTGCGCGACCGGACGGATGGCCAGGTCGAGAATCGCCGCCCGGGCGAGCCGGGCCGCCGGCGTGCGCGCCCAGGCGGTGTCGAAGTCGACGCCCGTCCGGCTCGGCGCCGGGGGCCGCGGCACCGTGCCCGGCCACGTCGGAGCCCGCAGCGGGAAACCCCGGCGGGGCAGCAGGCTCACGTCACGTCTGCCATCAACAGCGGCGGGGAGTGGAAGTGCGTGATCGAGGGATGCCGTCCGACGACGTCCTCGGCCATCTCCAGCGCGTCCCGCAGCGTCGATGCAGGCTTGAAACCCATACGCCGCACGGCTTTCGGGTCACCGCCGACGATGATCACGCCGCCGAGGTGGTCGAGGGCGTGGGCACCCCAGTACCACATGTAGAACGGGTGGACGCCGTGGTAGGCGTAGCTCTTCCGGTACAGGTGGATGTACCAGGGGTCGGTGGCGAAGTCCTCTTCGAACTTCGCTTCGATCTCGGCCGGGTTGGTCGTCTCGGTCAGAACCTGCTCGAAGAAGTCGAGGTAGCTGGGGTGGTGGACGGGGTGGAAGTCCCACGGCGTGGGGTGGTGCATGATGACCACACCGCCTTGCCGCACAAGGGGTTTCCCCCGGTAGAGGTTGAAGAAGTATCCGAGCCCCAGGCACATGACCAGGATCGGGTTCATGATCGAGTTCACGTTGTAGGGGCAGATATAGGGCAGCCCCATCGTGAGGATGTCGGTCTGGCCCGACACTGGTACCAACTGCGCGCGGTAGACGTCCTCGGTGGTGGCAGCGTGGACCGCTTCGACCTCGCCGGCGTGCACCGAGCTCATGGCATGGGGCGAGAGGATCTTCTGGAAGATCTGGCGGGCGATCTTGCGAGGTGTGCGTTCCAGCGCCGAGGCCGATGCCAGATAGGCGGCCCTGTCCCGCGCCGACCACTCCCACTCCCGCCGCTGCAGGAAGTCGAACGGCTTCGGGAACGTGTTGTTGTTGAGGGTCGTCTCGATCTGGAAGATCTGCGGGCCCTCCCGGGCGAGCAGGCGGCCCATCCTCCAGTTGGAGGAATGCAGCGCGCTCTTGTGCTGGTCCATGAACGAGCGGGAGTGCTGCATCGTCCGCACGTTGTGGTGGTGCTTCAGGCTGGGATAGCCGGCCAGGCCGGTGGCCACGCTCTTGTGCCCGCCGTCCATCGCCACCAGGTTGATGTTGACGTAGACCAGCAGGTCCGACGTCGCCGCCCGCTTGTTGATCTCGACCCGCTCGCCCTCGTCGGTGTGGCCGATGAGCTCGTTCCCGTCGGGATCTTCGGCGTCGTGGTTGTAGAGGAGCCCGTGAGGGGCGAAGGCGTCGAAGACCCGCTTGCCCACGGCGTGCTTGAGTTCCGGGTCGGTCATGCGCCGGTGCAGCGCGGTGGCGGCGATGATCTCCACGTCGTCGACACCGGCGGCGGCCGCCAGGTCGAGCACCGCCTCGATGACCCGCTGGCGGTTGTCGGGTGGCTGCATCGGCGGCAGCGGCAACGACAAGTCGT
>JAICGL010000291.1 GCA_025923175.1 Acidimicrobiia bacterium | reverse complement strand
GGAGACCACCTCGAGGAGCGCGGTCTCCTCCCCGTACAGATATTCGGACGGGCCCTCGCAGACGATCAGGTCACGGTCGGTCCACCCGGCGTGCTCCACCTCGGCCAGGGCGGTACGGAGCCGCTCCAGTTCAGGACGGAACGTCGCCTTGAGCGCGAAGACGATCCGCTCGGCGTCGACGGCTTCGGCGGCGATGATCGCCCCTTCGATGATTCGGTAGGGATTGCGGCGCAGGAGCATCCGGTCCTTGAACGACCCTGGCTCGCCTTCGGACGCGTTGACGACGACGGAGGGCCGCGTTTGGGCCGAATCGTTCGCGGCGACCGTCGCCCATTTGCGGCCGGTGGGGAAGCCGGCACCGCCCCGGCCGCGCAGGCCGGAGGCTTCGATCTCCTGGATCGTGGCCTCCGGACCGAGCTTGCGGGCTGCCTCGAGGCCCCGGCCTCCGCCGGCGTTGCAATAGGCCTCGAAGCTGCGGACAGGTTCGGGATCGAGCACGCGCGTGATCGTCGCCATGCACCGGACGTACCGCACCCGGGCGGCTGGCAAACCCGCCCAGCAGGCGATCGAGGATGACCCCGACGAGGCGCGGGTAGGAGTCGCCGCAAGGAACGAGGCAGGTGGAACGAGGAGACATCATGGGACAGAAGAACGATCCGCACTACGGCGAAGACACCGACCACGAGCCCCACATGGGTGAGCGGGAGGAGCCGGAGGGCGGTACCGAGACGAAGACCGGCCGAGACAAGGTCGACACCGAGAAGACAGGGATGCGCCCGACCGGCTCCGGCGGCAGCGCACCGGCGACGGAAAACATGTAGTGCACGGCGGCGACCCCGGCGCCGCAATTCGGTCTTTAAGTTCCGGCGGGGCACGGGGGGACGGGGGGCGAGCCGACGACGGTCGGCTGAGCCTCCCTGCCCCGCCGGTCATTCAGCGCCGGTAACGTCCGGCCGTGCCTTCGAGAGTTCCCGCTGGCCGCTCATCTGCGGTCGAGTTGCAGAACGAGTGGTATGTCGCCTGCCTGAGCTCGGAGCTCGGGTCGAGGCGGCCGGTACCTCGAGTGGTGTGCGGCACGCCGCTGTGCTTGTTCCGGGGCGGCGACGGGCGGGCGGCGGCGATGGTCGACCGTTGCCCCCACCGGAACGTGCCGCTGTCGCTGGGGCGACTGCGGGAAGGGCTGCTGGAGTGCCGCTATCACGGATGGCGCTTCGATCGGTCCGGGGCCTGTCAGACCATCCCCGGGCTGTGTGACGCCGATCCCGGGCGGCGGGGCCGTTCGGCCGAGAGCGTTCCATGCGCCGAGCAGGATGGCTTCGTGTGGGTCTTCCCCGGGTCGTCCGACCCTCCGGCGGGCGGGCCAACGTTCCGGTTTCCCTGCATCGACGACCCGGCCTACGACACGGTCCGCCGCTCGCTCCGATCGGCGGGAACCGTCCATGCGGTGGCCGAAAACGCCCTCGACGTGCCCCATACGGCCTTTCTGCATGGTGGGCTGTTCCGGGAAGCAGGGAGGGAACCGATCGAGATCGAGGTCGTGGTGCGGTCGGGGGCGGACCGGATCGAGGCGGAGTACATCGGCGAACCGCGACCGCCGGGTGTGGCGGGGCGGCTGCTGGCGCCGGGTGGGGGAGTCGTGCAGCACTGGGACCGGTTCATCCTGCCGTCGATCGCCCAGGTCGAGTACCGGCTCGAGGACAACCATCTCCTCGTCACGTCGGCGCTCACACCGGTCACGCCCACCGAGACCCGGCTGCATTCGGCTGTCACCTTCTCGCTGCGCGTTCCCCATGCCCTGATCAAAGGTCTGCTCCCGCCGCTGGCCGGCCTGATCTTCGCCCAGGACGCCCGCATCCTCCGCCACCAGGCCCAGAGCATCGAACGCTTCGGCGGCGAGCAGTTCGCCTCCACCGAGATCGACGTCCTCGGCCAGGGGATCCTCCGCCTGCTGCGCCGCGCCGAGCGGGGCGAACCCGGCACCGACCCGTCCGACGACGAGCCGGCCGAACGCCGCCTCCGAATGCGCGTCTAGCGCGCAGCGAGCACGCGCAGGGCGTTCTGGCCCAGGGCCTTGCGAATGCGGGGCTCGGGCCAGCCGCGAGCGAGCATCCGGTCGACGAGGATGGGGAGCTCCAAGCAGGTCGGCATGTCGCGGGGGGTCACGATCATCCCGTCCCAGTCGCTGCCGAGAGCGGCGACGTCCTCGCCGCCGACAGCGATGGTGTGCTCCAGATGGCGGACGATCGCTTCCGCTCCGATCTTCCAGGGTGGGCGGCCGAGAAATCCGCGGTGGTACATGATCCCGATCACGCCGCCCCTGTCGGCGATTGCCCGGATCTGCTCATCGTCGAGGTTCCGCCAGGACGGGTGAACGCCGGAGACGCCGGTGTGCGTCACCACCGGAGGAAGCTCCGGCCGGCAGGCGTCCAGCGCCTCGAGGGCGTCGAAGAAGGTCGGACGGGAGGCGTGGGCCAGATCGACGACGATCCGCCGCTCGTTGAGGGCCTCGACGAGCGCCCGGCCCTCGGCGGTCAGCCGGCCCCGGCCCCGGCTCTTCCCCAGCGGCGAGGACGTCGCCCCGAGGCGGGAGTCGGTCAGGTGCATAAGCGTCACCCGGTGGAGCACGCCCTCCGGCACGAGGCGGACGTCGCCGGGGGAGTCGAAGGCATTCCCTCCCTGGACGGCCAGGTGCACCGTCAGGCCGTCGGTGGCTGAAGTTGAAGTTGAGGTTGAAGTAATGCGTTCCAGTCGCTCGAGGTTGGCCAGCAGCGTGGCCGTGCGGGTGCCGTGCGGCCGGGCGGGGTTCGTGGCGATCGAGAGCACGACGGCCGACAGGCCGGCCGCCCGGAGCCGCGGGAGATCGGCCTGCCCGAAGTACCGGGCCCGGAGAGGCCCGGCGCCGTGCCGGCGCGTCATGTCGTAGCGAAAGATGCGGGTCCACACGAACGTCTCGACATGAAGGTCGACGACCTCGCACGACCGGTAAAGGTCCGCTGCCTCCGGCTGGCCGGCGCAACTGGCGTTCCTCACCGCGGTGATAGCGCGGTCAGGAACGCCAATTCGTTGTTGGGCTCGGCCGCAAGGCAACTGGCGTTCCTCACCGCGGGCATGGCGCGGTCAGGAACGCCGATTTGAGGAGCGTCCAGCCCCACCCCCATCGGGCTGCTCAGCTGGCTTCGGCTTGGTTGGGTGGGACCAGCTCGACCCAGGTCTTGCCGGGCGTCAGCTTCACCGGAGCGCCCGAGGCGTCGGTGTAGTGGGTGATGTCGGTGTCCGACGCCTTCGACCAACGGCACGGGATCAGCATGCCCCCGGTGAGGACCCAGGCGTCGCCCTCTCCGACCACGTCGGCTTCGGGAACGGCCGTGCCGGTGCTGTCGACCTGGCCGGTGTCGTGGTACGTCACGAACTGCAGCACCACGTTGGCCGGCGTCACCTGCTTCCCGGCGCCGTCGACGTGGGCCTCGCCGTTCTGCGTGCGGCGCCAGCCTTTGGCCGTCGGGTCCCAGTCCCAGAGGGCCTCGGTGTACTTCGACGCCTGCCACCACGCCTTGGCGTGGGTCACGGCCCGGGCATCGGCTCCCGACGGCGGGGCGCCGGGGGAGCGGTAGGAGAAGAGGGCCGGGGGCGGCACCGCCCCGTCGGGCGCGAGGTCGAAGAGCTTCTCGGTCTCGGAGAAGAGGTTGTAGGGCGACGGCCGGGCGCTGTCCCGGTGGTAGCGGTCGGCGTGGGCGTCGAATCCGACGTCGACCAGCGGCGCCTGGTCGACGTAGCGCTGGAACGCGGCATTGGCGCCCGAGTAGGCGAAGAGCGGGTGACGAAGGGCGCTGATCAGTCGGATGTCGGTCGTGCGGGCCGACCGCACCGGCCCGACCGGCTTCGACCCTTCGGAGTGGAACAGGGCGGCGAAGCGGGTGATGCCGCCCTCCACTCCCTCCTCGAAGACCACGTCGGCCTGGTTGAGCCCGATCTGGGGGCGGGCTTTGGGGGCGTTGTCGATCTTCACCACGAGAACGGGCCGCCTCGCCCGCACGATGTCCATCGGAAGCCCGGTGAGCGGGGCGGTGGCGGTGGTCGGCGGGGCGGGCACGGCCGCCGGCGTGGTGGCCTTCGTGGCCGGAGGGGCGGCCACCGCCGAGGGGACCTTCGGCTTCGCCCGGGGCCGGGGTGTCCCCGGAGTGGACAGTGTCGTGACCGTCGTCGACGTCGCCGCGCGGGTGGTCGTCGTCAGCTTCGGCTTCGGCCGGGTCGTGGTGGTGGTCGACGACGTCGTGGTCGTCGGCGCCGGGTTGATCGTTTCGACCTTGAGGAGGTCGGTCCCGCAGGCGCTGCCGACGACCAGGAGGAGCGAGGCGAACAAAGGGCGCATTCGAGTCATGGGCGCAATCGACCGTAGCGGCGCCGCCCTGAAAACGGGTGGATATGCCCCAAGCTCCACCAGGCGTCTTGATCGATATGGCCCGATGGTCGAAGCATCACACAATGTCCATCAGGCCCCTCGACGAACTCAGCGCGCTCTCAGCCAGCGAGGGGCGGGAGTTTTCGTCGGAGGGCAGCGGCGGGCCCGTCGAGATCATCCGCACCGACGGCCTCACGAAGACGTTCGCGGGGAAGGCCGGCCCGGTTGTCACGGCCGTGGACCATCTCGGGCTGGCGGTCGGGGAAGGCGAGATCTTCGGGCTTCTCGGCCCCAACGGCGCCGGCAAGACGACCACCGTCGGGATGCTCACGACGAGGGTCGTGCCCACCTCGGGGCGGGCGCTCGTCGGCGGCGTCGACGTGGTGGCCGATCCGTCCCGGGCGAAGCAGGTCATCGGCGTCGTCCCCCAGTCGAACACCCTCGACCGCGAGCTCACCGTGTGGCAGAACCTCTACTTCCACGGCCGCTACTTCGGGATGGGCGCCGAGCAGGCCGGCGAGGTCGCGGACCGGCTGCTGGAGCAGTTCCGTCTGGGCGACCGCGCCAAGGCCGACGTCGCCTCGCTGTCGGGCGGCATGGCCCAGCGGCTCATGGTCGCCCGGGCGATCATGCACCGGCCCCGCATCCTGTTCCTCGACGAGCCGACCGCCGGTCTCGACCCGCAGAGCCGCATTGCCCTGTGGGAGATCCTGGGCGAGCTCCACTCGGCGGGCCAGACCATCCTGCTGACGACGCACTACATGGAGGAGGCGGACAGGCTCTGCGACCGGGTGGCGATCATGGACCACGGTCGGATCCTGGCGCTCGACACGCCGGCCGGGCTGAAGCGGTCGCTCGGCGCCGACACCATCGTCCGGGTGGGCTGTGAAGGCGATCTGCGCCGTCTGGCCGCGGCCTTGGCCACCATGGAGGGGGCGCGCTCCGCGCACGTCACCGATGGCGGCGTGCTCCTCTACCTCTCGGGCCCGGTGGCGCGCACCCTCCCTCGCATCTTCTCGGTGGCTGACGCCAACGGCTTCGCAGTGGCCGACCTGTCGGTCACCGAGCCGACCCTCGAGGCCGTGTTCATCACGCTCACGGGCAAGGAGCTCCGGGATTGACAGGCTTGATCGAACTGCGGCCGAAGCGGGCGGCCGCCTTCGGTGCCTTCCGGGCGCTCCTCGGGCGTGACCTCGCCGTCCTCCGCAAGGAGCTGCCGATCTTCGTCGTCCGCACGATCATGCAGCCCCTGCTGCTGCTGTTCGTGTTCACCTACGTCTTCCCCCGC
>JAICGL010000290.1 GCA_025923175.1 Acidimicrobiia bacterium | reverse complement strand
GCACGCCGAGCCGGCGACGCAGATGACCAGGGCCAGGACAGCGCACCGCACTAGGGCTTGAAGCTGGCCAGGACCGCCGTCAGGTTGGAGTCGTAGGTGAAGCTGAACCCGGCGGTACGGCGCTCGCCGTGGAAGACCTCGGTGAACTTCACCCAGATCCGGCGGGCGGGATCGAGCCAGTACGTCCGGTTGCGGAAACCCTGGTCGGGCGTTCCGGGGCGGAACTTCCGCTGCACCTCCACCTTCCAGGCGTTGACGGTGGCGCCGCCGATCGTGACCGCCTCCTGGCCGAGCACTGTGGTCTTCGTGTCCTCGGTGCGGCTCATCTTGCCGTCGGCCCCCTTGGCCTGCGTGACCCCCGTGCGGGACAGGCCGGCCTGCAGCGGGAGCGGAATTTGCAGGATTGGCGGGTCGTAGTCGGCCTGGCTCGTTTCCGTTCGCGGCCCGAACGTGATCGAACCACCCTCGAAGTCGAAGTAGATGCCGTCGTTGCGGAAACCGACGATCTCCCGCTCGGCGTGGTTTTCGGAGTAGGTGATGTCGAAGATCAGCTGGTCGGCCTCGACACCGCCCCCGGCGTGGACGACCGTCGTCATCTGGTTGGGATATTTCCGGGCGCCGACGAACGGTGCCTGCTCCGTGCCGTCGACGGTGTAGGTGTACGTGCCCAGGTCGGGCTTGCCGAGCCCGGTCGGTGCCGGAGGCGAGCTCGGGTTGGACGGGCTCGCTGGTGTCGGAGCCGGGCCGGGCCCCGAAGCGGCGCGGGTTGTCGTCGTGGCGCCGGGGGCCCGTGTTGTCGCCGTGGTGGAGCTTGCCTGCCCGGGCTTGCGGGCGGTCGTTCCGGTCGTCGCTGACGACGCCACAGAACCGGGGACCGCGGCCGGCGGCGCGGCGGTCGTTGCGGTCGTCTCCGGGGTCGGGACGCCGGAGGTCGTGGTGCTATTCGGCGCACCGGCGATGGCGAATTGGCCACCGCGCCGGAACGAAGGCGGGCCCTTGTGGGTGATCTTGTAGCCGATCACCCCGGCAGCCAGGACCGTCACCGAGGCTACCCCTGCCAAGACTTTTACTCGTAAAGAGCGACTTTGTAACACCGAATTGGGCCCCCCATCTGGCCTGACGGCTCAAATTGGGTGCGGCTTATTACCCAAAAGAGCCTGTCTTGATTTCACTCTAGTGAAATTGGAAAATATTTGAAAATGTGGATTGCGCAATTACGCACATCAGCTTACAGTAATGTTGTGACCGTTCCCGTGGGCTTGGTCGAGGAAGTGGCCCGCCGGTTCGCCCTGCTGGCGGATCCGACCCGTCTCCGAATCCTTGACGCGCTGCTCGAGCGTGACGACATCACCGTCACCGACCTGGCCACGACCGTCGGCGAGGCGGCGCCCAACGTTTCGCAGCATCTGAGCCGCTTGCTGGCCGCCGACATCGTGGGGCGCCGTCGGGACGGGCGAATGGTGCGGTACTCGGTGGCCGACCCGACGATCCGCCCACTCTGCGACCTCGTGTGCAAGGCGATCGGCGCCCGCCGGGAAGAATGACCGAACTGAGTCATGACTGCATTTGTCGCCAGTCGCCGGCGAGGGAGAGCGTCTCGACTGACAGCTTCGGGTCGACGGTGCGGAGCTGGTTGAGAAAGGCAACGGCATGCTCCGGGCACAATTGCCAGCCCGCCGCTTCTCCGCTGCGAAGAACGTGCACGCTACGAGATGACTCCACGGCAATCCCGCAGCGGGCGCACTGGTCTTTCGGTTGATCGACGCCGAACCAGCCCATCGCCGCTCGCCAGCACGATCGGCAGAGCAGGCCGGAATCGTCCTTCAAGCTGAAGTCGCCCGGGTGAAAGAGGAAGCGGACCGCCTCCGTCGGGCGTGTCAATTCCGTTCCGCAGCGATCGCAGCGCACGTCGAACACCGTCATGGCGCCGTCCAATCCTGGCCGAGTCTCCGACTGTCGGTGCATAGGGGAGGGCTTGACCCGCGGCCAACAATATGAGAGTTTGCGCATATAGGCAAGAGGGGGGTGCCGATGCCTATCACCGAGACGCCTGCGCAGATTCTTGACTGCAAAGGTCTGCAATGTCCTTTGCCGGTGATCAAGACGGCGCAGGCAATCAAGTCGATGGATCCCGGCCAGGTGCTCGAGCTGCTGGCCACCGACCCGGGTGTCGAACCTGACATGAAGGCTTGGAGTTCGCGCACAGGTAACGAACTCCTGGCCATTGACCGCGAGGGCGATGTCTTCCACGTCTTCCTGCGGCGACAGGGATAATCCCGATGTGGACCGGCGAGGGTGAGGGGAAGGTCCTCTACGTCCAGACGCACGGGGTGACGGATCCGGGCCGTTGCGCCACACCGTTCTTCTTGGCCGCCTCGGCGGCGGCCATGGAGGTCGAGGTGGCCATCTACTTCACGATGTACGGCCCGACCCTGCTCCAGAAGGACGTCATCGACAAGATCGGGCCCAAAGGTGACGTCGGGCAGCCGCTGTCCTACTTCATCAAGCAGGCCACCGACCTCGGCGTGCGACTCCTTGTGTGCCAGCCGTCGCTGGAGCTGAACGACCTGGTGCTCGACGACCTGATCGACGGCGTGGTGATGATCGGCGGCGCAGCCTTCAACGACATGGCGATGAACGCTGACGCGGTGGTGTCCTTCTGATGACGGCCGTGGACGACCGTTCGGCGTTCTACAAGAACACCGAAGTCGCCGGGTTCGACGACGTGTCCTACGAGGAGAAGGAGCGTCTGTTCGGCCTCGTCAAGGCCGACATGCGCTTCCCCGACTACCTCTACGGCTGCTACGAGTGCGGGATCTGCGTGGCCGCCTGCCCGTCGGCCCGGTTCTACGACTTCAGCCCTCGGCGCATCGCCCAGGCGGTCGCTCGGGAAGATATCGAACTCGTCTACCAGCAGATGCAGGAAGACGTGTGGGAGTGCTCCCAGTGCTTCTCCTGCGTTCGATGCCCCCGGGGTAACAACCCCGGCGGCATCATCACCGTGCTGCGCGAGGTCGCCGTGAACAACGGCCTGGCCTCCGCGCGAGAGGCGCTCGAGGGTTACTCGCGCATCATCTACAAGATCATGTCGACGGGGACCCAGGTCTCGCCGGACATGCTCCAGCCCGACGCCTTCCCCGACTGGGGTCCGGAAGTGAAGGACGTCTCCGACAACCTCGACGTGTGGCGGCGTGCGCTGCCCCCCGAGACGCTCCACACCACGTCGACGGGGTGGGACGTCGACGAGCGGACGCTGCTCGAGCTGTACCTGATCTGGTTCCACACCGGCGCCCTCGACATGATCAAAGAGGTCGACGAGGGCCTGCACATGATCCTCCAGGAAGTCATGGAAGAGCGTCTGGAGGACGCCGGTATCGAGGTCTAAGGAGGCAGTCATGCCGATCCCCGTGGAAGCGCTGCTGAAGAAGAAGGAGCACTTCGACCGCGGCCCCCACGACCCGCGGTCGGAGGACTTCCACCACGAGCTCTTCGAGCTCGAAAAGCAGGGCGAGTGGATCGTGAGCCGGGTCCCCGAGCCGTGGGTGCCCGTGGAGACCAAGTACGGCGTCACCAAGAAGATCCCGAAGGCCCACCTCTGGCACCACAAGTCGTGCGGCCAGTGCGGGCACATCCCGGGCTACTCGACGTCGATCTTCTGGGTCATGCGCAAGCTCGGCTACGACTACAACGACCCGCGCGACCAGACGTCGTGCACCGCCTGGAACTACTACGCCTCGGCCACCTCCAACGCCGCCGCTCAGGCCGCCGTGGCAATGCGCAACTTCGCCGCCGCCTACGAGTCTGGCTACTTCCCGCTCATCCACTGTGGCACCTCATACGGCCACTACAAGGAGGTCCGGGAGGAGCTGCTCCACCACGGCGAGCTGCGGGCCCAGGTCCGGGAGATCCTGGGCAAGCTCGGCAAGCAGATGGTGATGCCCGAGGAGATCGTCCACTACTCCGAGTGGTTCTATGCAATGCGGCACGAGATCGCCGCGCTGCAGGTGCGCGACTTCTCCGGCATCGCGGCGACCGTCCACCCGGCCTGCCACTACTACAAGCTGGTGGAGGGGGATGCGATCTACGACCCCGACGTCTACGGCGGGCAGCGCACCGCCATCGTCACTGGCGTGGCCGAAGCCCTCGGCGCCGAGGTCCGCAACTACTCGACGTGGTTCGACTGCTGCGGCTTCGGCTTCCGGCACATCCTCGTGCAGCGCGACTTCACCCGCAGCTTCGCCACCCTGCGCAAGATCGAGCGGATGAAGGAGGAAGCCGACCCCGACGTCGTCCTCACCCACGACACGGGCTGCGTCACCACGCTCGACAAGAGCCAGTTCGCTGCCATGGCCCACGGCCGCAACGTGGGCGTCCCGGTCATGTCGGAGGCGCAGTTCGCCGCCCTTGCGATGGGCGCCCATCCCTACAAGGTGTGCCAGCTGCACTGGCACTCGGCCGACTACCGGCCGCTGCTCGAGAAGATGGGGATCGACTGGGAAGCCGCGTGGGCCGAGTTCCAGCAGGATTTGAAGCGTCTCGAAACGGGCGAGAAGCAGTACCTCACCTGGGACGACGTGGGGTAGTCACGGACGCCGCCGGCATCTTTCTGCAGCAACACACAACGGGGGGATTCGAGCATGTCTGAGACCATCGCGGTCATCGGAGGGGGCCCGGCCGGCCTCGAGGCGGCCCGAGGTGTGGCCGACCTCGGGGGCTCCGTCGTGCTCATCGAGAAGGAGGGCTTCCTCGGAGGCACGCCGATCCGGGAGAACTACGCCGCCCTCACGCCGAACATGGAGCCGGCCGAGGTGGCGATGGGCCGGCTCATCGACGGCGTTCACGAGGCCGGGGTCGAGGTGCTGCTCGAGCACCAGGTGACCGCCTGCGAAGGCGACGCTCCCGAGTTTCGCCTCACGGTGACGGGGCCGGGCGGCGAGCGCACGATCGAATGCGGCGGGATCATCGTCGCCACGGGCTTCGAACACTTCGACCCCGGACGCGAGACCCAGATCTACGGCTACTACGAGCACCCGGACGTCCTGGCCCTCCAGGACCTCGAGGCGATGCTCAAGGAACACAACGTCGTCCGACCGTCGACCGGCCTGCCGCCGGAGCGCATCTGCTTCGTCCAGTGCGTCGGCAGCCGCGATCGCCAGATCGGCAACGAGTACTGCTCCAAGGTCTGTTGCGGCGTGGCCTCGAAGGAAGCCATCGAGGTCCGCCAGCAGCTGCCGGACTGCAAGGTGTTCATCTTCTACATCGACATGCGGATGTACGGCTACTGGGAGAACCAGATCTACTGGCCGGCCCAGGAAGAGCACCACGTGCAGTACATCAAGGGCATCATCACCGAAGTCCTCAAGAAGGGCGACAAGCTCCTCGTCCGGGGCGAGGACACCACCATGGGCCGTCCGATGGAGGTGGCCATGGACATGGTGATCCTCTCCGTCGGCATGGAGCCGTCGAAGGGCACCCGGGCCATGGCCGGGATCCTCGGCATCGAGCCCAACAAGTACGGCTTCATCGACGTGGCCAACCCGCCCCTCGACACGGTGAGTACGAGCCGGCGAGGCATCTGGGCCTGCGGGGCGTCGCTCGGGCCCGCCGATCTCGAAGACTGCGCCTCGTCGGGTGGGGCGGCGGCCATGAAGGCGATGGCCTTCCTGCGCCGCAAGCCGGTCACGGTGGCCTAGAGATCCCATGG
>JAICGL010000289.1 GCA_025923175.1 Acidimicrobiia bacterium | reverse complement strand
GAGACCGCCGGAGGACGGCGCGGTGGCGCCGAGTGACCAGCCGGCGAGGCCGGGGGTGCCGCCCGACTGGGAGGTCACCTCGTTGACGAGGACGTTGAAGTCCTTCCACCCAAAGATTCGTGTCGCACCGCAGTTGGCGTTGGCCGGGACCGGGGTGATCTTCTCGGCCCGACCGAGCGCCTGGGTCAGTCCGTTCATCGCCCGGGCGGCTTGCATCCCGAACGGGAGGGGGCCGATCCCGTCGGACGCCAGGACGAGGGCCGTCACGCTGAGGGCCGTCGTGGAGGTCGTGGGTTCTGTCGATTCGGGTCCGATGGAGACCGGAGGCTTGACATCCCCCTTCATCGAGGCGTTGTCCTTGGGAGGACTGGTGCAGGCGGCCGTCACAACCACCAAGCTCACAGCGGCCAGTGCCACCCGAAGCGCGCGCAGAGCAGGCATGTCACTCCTTCGTATCGTCCTCACGCTCCTTTTTTCGCTTTTGGACCGACTTGTACCTGCTTGAGCCGCCCAGTTGTCCTGAGCGGATGGCTAATCCCTCGGATTGTCCGGCCAATGGGACTCTGAAACACTGGCCAGGAGCTTGGGGAGGGACCAACCTGTGACCGACCGTCGTTCGAGGCTCCTACCGCTGATATCCGCCTTGCTGCTGGTGGTCAGCGCGACCTTGCACGTCGCCGGCGCGGGTGCGGCCCCGCTCGACAGCGACCGCGACGGCATCTTCGACGGCGTGGAGGGCACGGTCGACACCGACGCCGACGGGAAGCCCGACTCCCAGGACCCCGACAGCGACAACGACGGCCTCCCCGACCGTGTGGAGGGCATCGCCGACCCCGACGCCGACGGCAGCGCCGCCTTCCGCGACGCCGAGAGCGACGGCGACTTCATCTCCGACCAGTTCGAGGCCGGCGCCAACCCAGGGGCACCGGTGGACGGCGACGGGGACGGCATCGCCGACTTCCTCGATCGCGACAGCGACGCCGACGGGATCATCGATCAGGTGGAGGCCAACCCGGTCCCCGAAAAGGCCGGCGACGCCGACATCGACGACGACGGCGTGCCCGACGACGAGGATCCCTCCGTCGTCTCCACCCGGCCGCCGGCCGACCTCGACGCCGACGGTGTCCCCGACTACCTGGACGCCGACACGGATGGCGACGGCATGCCCGATCGCATCGAAGGCAGCGTGGCCAGCGTCCCCCGAGGGCTCCCGAACTACCGCGACCTCGACAGTGACGCCGACTTCATCCCCGACAGGATCGAAGCGGGCCCCAATCCGAATGCGCCGGTCGACACGGATGGCGGCGGGTTGCCCGACTTCCGGGACGTCGACGCGGACGGCGACCTGATCTACGACCAGTTCGAGGCCGGCCCCACTCCCGAGAAGCCCGTCGACAACGACCGGGACGGGGTGCCCGACTTCATCGACCGTGACAGCGACGGCGACACCATCCCGGACACAGTGGAAGGCCCGAGCGACGTCGACGGCGACGACGTCTCCAACCGTCTCGACGGCGATAGCGACGGCGACGGCGCGGCCGACAAGGACGAGGGTCTGACCGACACCGATTACGACGGCCTCCCCCGGGACATCGACCCCGACGACGACGGCGATGGCACTCCCGACCTGCTCGAGGGCGACGCCGACATCGACAAGGACGGCGTCCCCAACTCACTGGACCCCGACAGTGACGGCGACCTCATCTCCGACGCCATCGAGGGTCCCATCGTCGACGTCGACGACGACAAGATCCCCAACTTCCTCGATACCGACAGCGACGCCGACGGTCTTTCCGACCGCATCGAAGGGACGGGGGATACCGACGGCGACACCAACCGAAACTGTTACGACCCCGACAGCGACGACGACCTCGTCCCCGACTCGGTGGAGGGGGTTCCGAACCCCGACGCCGACGCCGACAACGACGGCACCCCCGACCGGACGGACGTCGACGCCGACAAAGACAGGATCCACGACTCGGTCGAGGCGGACGTCGACACCAACAAAGACGGCGTAGCCGACCGGGTCTCCTTCGACAGCGACAGTGACGGACTCCCCGACCGCCTCGAGGGAACGTTCGACGGGGACAAGGACAAGGTCCCCGACTTCCGCGACGACGACAGCGACGCCGACAAGATCCCGGACGCAGTCGAGGGGGCAGGTGATCCCGACGGGGACCGGGCGCCGAACTTCCGGGACAACGACAGCGACGGAGACGGCAAGAACGACGTCGACGAAGGGGCTGGCGACGGCGACAGCGACGGCGCCCCCGACTACCTGGACGTGGCTTAGCCGGCTCCTGACGTGACGGCTAGACGGTGGGGAAGGCCACGAAGCCGGGCTGCGGCGCGCCGTTGCACTCGGTGAAGTCGCCCACGACGTAGAGGTGCCTGGCGCCGATGTGTGCCGCGTAGGGCCCCTGGGGTGTGTTCAGCTGGGCGGTGAAGCTGACGTCGTGGGCACCGCCGATCGGCTCGAACACCGAGATGTGCCGGTTCACCACGTCGCCGTCCCTGCCTCCTTCACAGGATGAGCTTCCGCACACCGTGTTGTCTCCGAGGACGTAGTCGTAGTGCCCCACGAGGTACACGCGCTCGGTGGTCGCCACCACGTCTTCGGCGTCGCCGTCGGTCTTGTGTACCCACAGCGGCTCGGTGGCCTCGGACTCAAAATCGTCCGAATCGCCCGAGCGCCGGCTCCGGCGGCTCCGCCTGCCGTCGTCATCGTCATCGTCGTCATCGTCGTCATCGTCGTGATCGATGTCGACGGCAACGGCCGGGAGCGAGTCAAGAATGCGGAAAGCCTGCACCTGACCGCCCGTCCCGCCGGTGGCGACGAAGAACGTCCGGTTGTCCCCGGGCCACATCGTCAGCCCGTGAACCGGCCGGTCGATGGTTGGCTGCCAGGCGGTCGGCCGACCGGTAGCGCCATCCACGACGAGCAGGCCGCCGCGGTCGCCGAAGTCGAGGAAGTCTCCGCCCGCCACCAGGTACCGGCCGTCGGAGGTGATGGCCAGGTCGTGGACGGCGCCGTCGTGGCCGCTCTCGACCTCGCGGCCGCTCTGGCCCTGGAAGTATCCGCCGCCGTTCTCCGGCGGAACGAACCCGTCCCGCAGCGCGCCGGTCCTGGCGTCGAGGGCGGCCAGCTGGGGTCGTTCGGCGCCGCCGACGTGTCGGAACTCGCCTGCGATGTAGAGGGTGTCCCCGAACAGGACCATGGCCTTCACCGGGTCGTCGAGAGCCGGCGGCTGGAAGGTCGGGTCGAGGGCACCGGTTTCGATGTTGATGGCAGCGAGGTGCGTGGCCGGGCCGCCGGCGATGTTGCGGAAGCGGCCGCCGGCGTAGAGCGTCCGCCGGTCGGCGGACACCGCCAGCGCCAGCACGGCGTCGTCGGGGTGGACGTCCCAGTTGGCCGGCGCACCGCTCGTGACGTCGAGCGCCGCCAGGTAGGGCCGGGCGGTGACAGGTGCTGCGGCGTATCCCTTCTGGTTGGGCGAGGGCGGCACCAGACCGGCGAATTCACCGCCGATGAACACCCAGTTTCCGGCTTCGACCACGGCGAGGGCCCGGCCGGCCTTGTCCCGTTCGACCTTGGAGGGGCTGGTGCCCCAGGTCGGCTTCGACGCCGAGCGGAACATCTGCGGTGCGGGGCCGCTGGGAACGCCGAGGGGCTTGATGGCCGTCGGCGCCGGAATCGTGCCGGCTCCCGCGGGATTCGCCGCCATGCCGACGATCGTGCTGCGCGCTCCGGTCGGCGCTCCGAGGTCGCCGGGCGCGTCGCCGAAGGCGAAGATCTTTCCCGACGCCGCTACCTGCCAGTAGCCGGCACCCGAGCGGGTCGGCACGATGCCGACGACGCCGCGTCCCGACTCGGGCGTGGCGATGCGGTCGCGGGCGGCGCCGAAGAAGCGGGCGTCACCGAAGGAGAAGACACCACCGTCGGAGGCGGTCATCCAGTAGCCCCGCCCGCTCGGAGCGGCGGCCATGCCGGTGATCGGCCGCACGAGCTTGAGATGCCCGGTCGAGCCGGCGAAGGTGGCGTCGCCGAAGGCAAAGATGCCGCCGTCCGAAGCCACCAGCCAGTAGCCGTGGCCGGAGCGGGTCGGGGCCATCCCGACGATCGGCTTGTTGAGTTTGATCGCCCCGGTCGAGCCGCGGAAAGCAGCGTCGCCAAAGGCGAAGATCCCGCCGTCGGAGGCCACCAGCCAGTACCCCTTGCCGCTCGGGGTGGATGCCATCCCGACGATCGGCTTGTTGAGCACCATGGCACCGGTGGAGCCCCGGAAGCTGGCGTCACCGAAGGAGAAGATGCCGCCGTCGGAAGCCACGAGCCAGTAGCCCTGGCCCGAGGGGGTGGCTGCCAGGCCCACGATCGGCTTGTTGAGCTTGATCGCCCCGGTCGACCCCTTGAAGGGGGCGGCACCGTAGGCGTAGATGCCGCCGTCGACGCCGACGATCCAGTAGCCGGCCGTGTCCGGAGCGCCGCCCGCCGGAGGAGAGGCCGCAGGCGCCGGTGCAGGCGGCGCGACGGGAATGGGCGATGCATTCACCCGGCGGGTTTTCTCGGCCGCCGACAGGGGCTGCTGGGCCGCCGCGACGAGCAGGGACACGGCCACAAGAGCCAGCGCTCCCAGTCGGTCGTGATGCTGCCGCCGCGCGGTCCTAGACATGACAATCCACCCCTTCATCGCCAATCCCGCCGAAGCTCACAGATCGGGCGGACCGACCCGATGTCCCCCAATTCACCGCGATCCCGGCCAATCCCTTTCGCCACTCAGAGTGAAGAGCTCCGAAAGTCAATGACGGGCGGATGACAAATGGGGCAATTGGGCCATTGAGGCACGAAGCGCTCAGCGTGCACCGGCCACGTCGTACGCTGCGTCCGCCGGGCTCGTAGCTCAGCGGTCAGAGCGGGGGACTCATAATCCCTTGGTCGCAGGTTCGATCCCTGCCGAGCCCACGAACGTCGGGTCCGCGGTCAGTCGCCGATGAACTTGAGAAGCAGGGAGAACGAGGCGGCGACGCCGATGGCGATCACGGCCTGACGGACAAGGCGCCGGCCAAGGCGGTTGGCCAGGGCGGCTCCAGCGAGACCGCCGGCGACCGAGGCGACAGCCATGATCGTGGCATCGGTCCACTGCACGGCACCCTGGCTGACGAAGTACACCGCGGCCAGGCCGTTGATGATGATGGCGAGCAGGTTCTTCAGCCCGTTCATCTGGTGGATGTCGGTCAGCCCGAGGACGGCCAGGGCGGCCAGCATCATGATCCCGATACCGGCGCCGAAGAACCCGCCATAGACGCCGACGAGGAGCTGAAAGACCACGGCGGCGATGACGAAGCCCCGGGTCCGCTCCCCCACGAGGCTGCCACGCGTGATCCGCTTCGCCAGCGGCTCCTGGACTGCGAGGAGCACGGTGGCCAGCAAGACCATGACCGGCGCCAGGCCTTCGAAGACGTTCTGGGGGGTGCGGAGCAGCAGGACGGCTCCGATGATTCCGCCGAGCAGCGACGGAACGCCGAGGAGCACGATCACCGACCGCTCCGGGAGATGGCGGCGGAAGCCCACGACGCCGCCGAGGCTCCCAGCCCATAAGCCCACGGTGTTCGTGGCGCTGGCCGTCACGGGAGGGATTCCCACCCAGATGAGGGTCGGGAACGTCAGGAGACTCCCGCCCCCGGCGATCGAGTTCACGAATCCGCCGGCCAACGCCACCACCGCCACGACGCCGTGCTTCCACGGCGCGATGGCAGCGAGGGCGGCGAAAT
>JAICGL010000288.1 GCA_025923175.1 Acidimicrobiia bacterium | reverse complement strand
TCACCCGGGCTCTCACCGACGCGCTGCTCGCCCACGAAGTCGATCTCGTCGCCATGGCCGGCTTCATGACGGTGCTGGCCCAGCCGATCTTCGACGCCTTTCCCAACCGGGTGATCAACACCCATCCGGCGTTGCTGCCGTCGTTCCGGGGGGCGCACGCCGTGCCCGACGCCCTTGCCGCCGGCGTGAAGGTGACGGGCTGCACCATCCACATCGCGACGGTCGAGGTCGACGACGGCCCCATCCTGGCCCAGGAGGCCGTACCCGTCCTCCCCGGCGACGACGAAGACGCTCTCCACGAGCGGATCAAGGCGGTCGAGCACCGCCTCTACCCGCAGGTCCTCGCCGATCTGGTGGCCGCCGAAGCGGGGGCGCCTCCCGCCGAGGAGGGGTGGGTGGAGGTGCGCCGGGCACTGCTCTCCGTCTACGACAAGACCGGCCTCACCGACTTTGCCCGTGGCCTGCACCAGCTCGGGATCAACCTGATCGCCTCGGGTGGAACGGCGACCGCCCTGGCCGAGGCGGGCATCCCCGTCACGCCGGTCGAGGAGGTCACAGGCGCACCCGAGATGCTTTCCGGGCGGGTCAAGACCCTCCACCCCCGGATCCACGGCGGGATCCTGGCCGACCGGGGCGTCCCCTCCCACGCCGACGACCTGGCCGCCCAGGGCATCGAGCCCATCGACCTCGTCGTCGTCAACCTCTACCCCTTCCTGGAACGGCCCGGGATCGAGACGATCGACATCGGCGGGCCCACCATGGTGCGCGCTGCGGCCAAGAATCACGCCTGGGTGGGTGTCGTCACCGATCCGGGCCGCTACTCCGCGCTGCTCGACGAGATGGGCGCCAACGGCGGGCGGCTGTCGGCAGCCACGCGGGCCGACCTCGCCCTGGAGGCGTTCGCCCACACCGCCACCTACGACGCCGCCATCGTCCGCTGGTTCGACCCCGAGCCCCTGCCCCGTCACCTCATCATGCCGCTCGACCGGGTGGTGCCGCTGCGCTACGGCGAGAACCCGCACCAACTTGCCGCCCGCTACCGGGACGCCCTGGGAGGTGGCTGGCTTGACTCGATGATCCAGCACGGCGGCAAGGAGCTGTCGTTCATCAACCTCCTCGACTCCGAATCGGCGTGGTCCCTCGTCCACTCCTTCAGTGAGCCCGCCTGCGTGATCGTGAAGCACGCCAACCCGTGCGGGGTCGCCCTCGGGACCGACATCGCCGACGCCTACCGGAAGGCCTTCGAGTGCGACTCGCTGTCCGCCTTCGGTGGCGTGGTGGCCGTCAACCGTCCGCTCGACGACGTCACGGCGGAGGCCATCGGCGACGTCTTCACCGAGGTGGTCCTCGCCCCCGCCTTCGCACCTGACGCCCTGGACCGTCTGCAGACGAAGAAGAACGTGCGGCTCCTCGAGTGTCCCGTACCAAAGCAGCCGAAGCTCGACCTGCGCAGGGCCGGCGGCGGCTTCCTCGTCCAGGAGGTCGACCGCTACGACGAGGACCGGTCCACCTGGAAGGTCGTGACCCGTACGGCGCCCAGCGAGGCCGCCTGGCGGGACCTGGAGTTCGCCTGGAAGGTGTGCGCGGCGACAGGCTCCAACACCATCGTGCTGGCCAAGGACGGCCAGGCCTTCGGCATCGGGGCCGGGCAGCAGTCGCGGGTGCACTCGGCCGAGATCGCTGCGAAGAAAGCAGCGGAGCGGGCCCGGGGCGGGGTCTGTGCCAGCGACGCCTTCTTCCCGTTCCGGGACGGGGTGGACACCGCCGTCGCCGCCGGGGCGGCAGCCATCGCCCAGCCCGGCGGGTCCATGCGCGACGACGAGGTGGTGGCCGCCGCCGACGAAGCCGGGATCGCGATGGTCTTCACCGGCCGACGCCACTTCAGACACTGATACAAGGAGAACGAACTTGAGCGCGACGAAGATGGACGGGAAGGCAGCTGCAGCCGCGATCCAGGAGGAGCTGCGCCAGCGGGTTGCAGCGCTCTCGGAGCGGGGGGTTGTCCCCGGACTGGCGACCGTGCTGATCGGTGACGACCCCGGCAGCCACGCCTACGTCGGGCGCAAGCACAAGGCCTGTGCCGAGGTGGGCATCGCTTCGGTGCGCTGCGACCTGCCCGCCGAGACCTCTCCCAAGGAGGCGCTCGACGTCATCGCCGAACTCAACGCAGATCCGGCGATCGACGGCTACATCGTCCAGCTTCCCGTCCCCGACCAGCTCGACTCCGGTGAACTGCTCGGCGCAATCGACCCCGCCAAGGATGCCGACGGCCTTCATCCCGTGAACCTGGGCCGCCTCGCGCTCGGTCTCACGGGCCCCCGTCCGTGCACCCCGCTCGGGGTCCAGGAGCTCCTCGTCCGCTATGAAGTTCCCATTGCCGGCGCACACGTCGTCGTCGTGGGCCGGGGGACCACGGTGGGCCGGCCACTGGCCATGCTCCTGTCGCTCAAGGAGCCCAAGGCCAACGCCACGGTGACCCAGTGCCACACCGGCACCGGAAACCTCGCCGAGTTCACCCGCCAGGCCGACATCCTGGTCGCCGCCGCCGGGCGGGTCGGGCTCATCACCCCCGACATGGTGAAGCCGGGAGCCGCCGTCCTCGACGTGGCCATCACCCGCACCGAGGCAGGGCTGGTCGGCGACGTCGCCCCCGAAGTCTCGGAGGTCGCCGGATGGCTGGCGCCGATGCCCGGCGGGGTCGGGCCGTTGACGGTCGCGCTGCTGATGCGCAACGCCGTCGAGGCAGCTGAACGCCGGGCCGCAGCCGGCTGACCCCGATCACCCCCTCGCCGAATTGTAAGTACAATGCCCCCCGGTCCGACGTCCTGGGGGGGATGCACCCATGAGCTACGAAGAGCGCGACCAAGCTTCCTATTACCAGGCGCGCGCCGATGAGGAGATCTGGCAAAAGGCCAGGAAGTTCGGGGTGTCCCGGCGTCGGTTCCTCGAGCTGGCGGGGCTGGTGGGCGGCAGCGCGCTCTTTGGCGCAGCCTGCACGGACGACAAGAAGGAAGCGGCTCCGACGACGTCTAGTTCCGGGCCGAAGATCGAGTCGAACATCGTCAAGGACATTCCTCCTTCGAAGTTCAATTACGTGGAGGCGCTCGGTTTCAACGCCGAGATGAGGTGGGAGAACATGGCGACCCGGGGTTACCTCACCCCGAACGATCTGTTCTTCGTCCGCCAGTCCGCCGCAACGCCTCGGATCAGTCAGAACAATTGGAAGCTCACCGTCTCCGGGTCCGGCGTGACCACCCCGCTCGAGCTCACCTACGACCAGCTACTGGCTCTGCCTGAGGTCACCTCCGTCATCCGCTCCGTCGAGTGCTCGGGGAACGGCCGGATCTTCTTCGACGAGGTTCTCGGTGAGCTCACCTACCAGGACGGTGGGAACGGGAACAAGGTCTCCCTCCCGCAATGGAGGCTCGGCGCCGTGGGCGTGGCCGAGTGGACGGGTGTTCCCCTCGGGGCGATCCTCGAGCGGGCGGGGGTGAAGCCGAGCGCGAAGGACGTCGTGCCGGGAGGGCTGGACGAGTCCAGGCTGCGCCGGCCGATGTCCATCGCCAAGGCCATGGAAGATGACACGCTCCTCGCCTTCGCCATGAACGGCAGCCCCCTTCCGCTGGACCACGGTTTCCCGGTCCGCGCCCTCGTGCCAGGCTGGATCGGCAACCAGAGCGTCAAGTGGGTCGGCAGCATCGAGGTCGCGGAGGAGCCCGTCTTCGTCCCGCAGAACACGTCGATCTACGTCTACATCGGCCCGGGCTACCAGCCGGAGCCGCCGCGCATGGGCCCGGTCGTGGAGAAGCAGGTCACGAAGACCGCCCTCGAACTCGAATGGCCGGCGAAGCTCGCTCCCAAAGCACAGACGATTCGCGGCCGTGCGTGGGGGCCCGAAGGGGTCAGCAAGGTCGAGTACAGCGTCGACGAGGGGAAGACGTGGAAGCCGGCTCAGGTCCTCCCGGGCCCAAACGAGCCGCGAGCCTGGGTGCGGTACTCCTTCGACTGGGAGCCGGCCGCCGGCGAGTACAAGATCATGGCGCGGGCCACCGACAGCAAGGGCCAGGTCATGCCGGACAAGATCCCGTGGAACCAGCACGGGATGAACTACGGCGCCGTCGTCGCCCACCCTGTTACCGTCGCCTGAGAACGAGAGGACGATGAGATGGGACACTCCATCGTTCGGCGGGGCGGCCGATGGAGTCTGGCCGTCGGCCTTGGCGTCGCGCTGACCTTCTCTGCCTGCGGCGGCGATGAAGGACGCGAGACCGCCGATGGCGAAGAGGCGGTGGCCGCCGGTACGCCCGTGACGATCATGAATTTCGCGTACGAACCGCAGGAGCTGCAGGTGGCGCCCGGCACCAAAGTGACGTGGACCAACAAGGACTCTGCAACTCACACCGTCCAGGATCTGAGCGAGCTCAACCGCCCCATCAGCCCGGATCTGCTCGAGTCCTATTCGTTCTCGATCACCTATGAGAAGCCCGGCAGCTATGCATACAACTGCGGCCGGCACCCGTTCATGACCGGCACGGTCAAGGTCGCCTGATCGACGCGCCTGAGCACCGCACCATATGGGATTGAGCTGATCCTGCGGCTACGGTGTCGCCGGGAAGGTGACCTGCCGAAAAGGGTTCCGATGAGTCGTCCGGTGTGGATGGTCGGACTGGTGGCACTGACGGCCGTGGTGTTCGTTAACCCTGCCCTCGCCGAAGGCCCCGAAGGCGTCTCGTGCTCGCTGCAGCCGATGGCCGCCGCGCAGGAAGCGGCGCCGGTCGGGCCCGGGCCCTGCCCGGGGGTACGCCCCGGGGGCCGGGTCGTGACCTCGATCGGCGACTGCACGCTGAACTTCCTCTTCCGGGCTCCCGACGGGACCCGCTACATCGGCACCGCCGGCCACTGCGTCGACCCGGGCGGCGCCTCGAACGACGAATCCGGTCCCGACGGCAGGGCTCGCATCGAGCGGGTCTGGACGTTGGGGACGGGTCCCGCAGCGGCGGATTCCGACGGTCAGCGGTTCGGCGAGTTCGCCTACGCCGTCGTCAACCCCGTGCGGGATTTCGCCCTCATCCGTCTCGACCCTGGTGTCAAGGCAAGCCCCGAGATGTGCCACTTCGGGGCCCCGAGCGGCCTGTACGGCAGGGACACCGACACCGCCGTCGTCCTGCGGTACTACGGCAACGGTGAAGGAGTCGGCGACGTCGCTCCCGCCCGCACGGCCGTGGCACTTGGCACCCCCGACCGGGATCACATCTACGCCGTCGGAGCGGCGGTGCCGGGCGATTCCGGCGCCGGCGTGATGACCGTCGACGGGTTGGCGGTCGGGGCCCTTGTCACCTCCGGCTTCCACGGCTTCGGATGGGAGCCGCGCGACCCGGACGACACGCCGGTCCCGTACCCGCGAATGCCCCATGCGGATGAGAAGGGCGCCGACGCCGGCACCGTGGGAATCACCCGGCTGGGGCCCCAGCTGGCGCGGGCGTCGGAGCAACTGGGCGTGCCGCTCACACTGGTCACGGCGAAGTAGGCAGCGGGCGCTTCGGCGTCCGCCTACTTCACCACCAGCTTGGTGTTCATCCCGAGGTCGCGGTGGATCCTGCCGTCCGGGTTCGTGACGTTGCACCGGAGGGTGTACGTGCCTGGCTTCAGCTCCAGATACATGGGCTTGAGCGTCATGCCGACTGGAAAGGGCGGGACCCTCCCGAGGCGCTTCCCCTCGCCGTCGATGACCTCCAACTCGTGATACTGACTCCCGGCATTCACGACCTTGGCCAACACCTTGGGG
>JAICGL010000287.1 GCA_025923175.1 Acidimicrobiia bacterium | reverse complement strand
GGGCACCGTCGATGTGGAGGCCGAGATACCCGCGCCAGGCCGTGCAGAGCGTTTCACGCCCGCCAACGCACATCTCACAGCTGCCGCAGGTCAGATAGAACGACGCCGTCACCCGTTCGCCCGGTTTCCAGCCCGTCACGCCCGGTCCCACTCCGGCGACGATGCCGCCGAGTTCGTGGCCGACAACCCGCGGAGTGGTGCCGCCGAGCGCGCCCGTTCTCGCCCGTTCGAGGGTCAGGCCGACGCCGCACGCGACGACCTCCACCAACACCTGGCCTATTCCGGGCGCCGGTTCGGGCACGTCCCGCACGGCAACGTCACCGCCGAACTCCTTGAGGACGGCGGCGCGCATCACCAGTCCCAGAGCGCGTCCAGCGCGCCGTTGCCGTCGGCCCGGGCGCGCAGGTCGGCAGCGATCTTCTTGCGCATCACCGTGTTCGTCCCGTCGGAATGGAGGAAGATCGTGGCGTCGCGCATCAGCTTCTCCATTCCTGTCTCCCGCATGACTCCGGAACCGCCGAACATCTCGAGCGACGCCCGGGTGACGTCGAAGGCAACCTGCGACGCCAGCAACTTGGGCATGGCGGCCATCTTGGGATCGAAGGCTTTGGCGTTGTCAGCGGCCCAAGCCGCCCGGAACACGTAGGTGCGGGCCGACTCGAGCTGCGAGTACATCTCGGCGAACTGCACACCGATGTCGTCGTGGTCGATGACGCGCCGGCCGCCCTGCACCCGCTCCGCCGTGTAGCGCAGTGCCCGTCCGAAGGCGGCGCGGGCCACGCCGAGCGTGCAGGCGGCGGCGTAGGCGTTGGAACCCCGGAGCAGCCGGGCGACGTCGGCCAGGCCCTCGTTCTCCCGGCCGAGGAGGTCCTGATCGGGGACGAAGACGTTCTCGTAGAAGATGGCGGCGTTGTTCGCCAGCCGCTCGCCCAGCTTGTCGCACACGGCTCCGAAGGTGACCTGGGGGCTGTCGCCCGGAACGATGAACATGCTGACACCGGTCCGGACCGGTTCGTTCGGGTTGGTGCGGGCAAAGGCGATGATCGAGTCGGCCCGGTTGCTGTTGGAGATGTAGACCTTCTGGCCGTTGAGCACCCAGCCACCGTCGACCTTCTCGGCGCGCATCTGCATCCCGCCGTTGACGCCGGCGTAGGGCAGCACGTTGTCGGATCCGCCGTTGGGTTCGGTCAGCGACGCCGCCATCAGGCCCCGGCGATTCTGCATCAGACGACGCAGCCACCGCTCGTGCTGATCAGCGGTACCGAGTTCCATCAGCAGCTGGGCGAACTTCCACGTCTGGGCCAGGACGACCGACGTGCCGAGGTCGGCGGCGGCGATCTCCTCCAGCATCACCGCGTTGGTCAGGAAGTCCGTCCCGCCTCCGCCGAACTCCGGCGGCAACGGTGCAAGGCGCAGCCCGTACTCCGACGCAGCGTCGACCAGCGCCCAGGAGAACGACTTCTCCGGGTCGGCTTCGGCGTCGAGCGCCGGCGCGGCCGGCGCCACCACCTCGGTGGCGTAGGCACGGGCGGTGTCGCGCCACCGACGCTGGTCGGCGGTGAGAGACCATTCCAAGACAGCGCCCCCTATTTGATGGCCAGCGCGTTGAGCGGCGAACCGACGGCGCCGGTGATCGGCAACGGTGCGGCCGACAGCTTGAACTCGTACACGCCGTCGGCGGCGCAGTCCTCGCTGATCGGCTCGAGGTCCCAGATCTCGCCGAAGTGGATCCCCATGTGGACCAGGGCGACGATGTGGAGCGGCTGGAACAGTTCGATCTCGTTGGGCCGCACCTCGCAGCCCCAGGTGTCGGTGGCAATGGCCGCCACCTCGTGTTCGGCCAGCCACGGCGCCGTATGCAGTGACCAACCCGGCGCGGGGCCGCCGCAGTAGTCGCCCCACTTGCCGCGGCGTTCCCCGAGCAGGCCCGTCCGCAGGATGACGCAGTCGCCGCTGCGGATCTCTACTCCCTCAGCCGAGGCGCACGCGTCGAGATCGGCGGGCGTGACGGCATAGCCCGGCTCCAGCGCTTCGACACCCTTGTGCTTGGCGACGTCGAGGAGCACGCCCCGCATGATGAAGGATTCCCGGGTGGCGACGATGCTGCAGCGCTCGGCTCCCTTGGCGGAAACGAGGCCGGCGTCATAGCCGTTGTACATCTTCCCTTCGAAGAAGATGTGGCCGAGGCTGTCCCACTGCGTGCCGGACTGGTTGGGCATGACGATCACGTCATCGGCGAAGCCGAATGTGTAGGCCGGGCCCCAGTCGGCCGGGAGCGGATCCTGATGCCCGGCCAGATAGTCCGTACCGGTGGCCGTCATCATGTTCAGCGGGTTGGCCCGGAAGGCGCTCACCTGCGGCCCGAACAGGTCGTAGGGCAGCGACTTCGAGACGACCTTGCCCTGGCGGACCAGCCCGGCGGCGGCCTTGACCTGTTCCGGGCCCACGTAGTTGAGCGCGCCGAGCTGGTCGTCTTCACCCCAGCGGCCCCAATTGGAGTACTTGGCGATGTAGTCCCGCACAATGTCTTCACCGCCGAAGCCGGTGGCGGTCATCGATGGCTGGGTCGCCATGGCCAACCCCCTAGCTCTCGAAATCGGCGGTGAGCTCGTCGAGCGCCGGCTTCACGTGCTCACACCACAGCTCCATGTTCTCGATGACGGCGTCCTTCGGCTGCTGGGCGAAGTGGTAGATGATGATCACGTACTCCGAGGGCATCCGCTTCCACTCTTCGACGTAGTGGTCGCGCACCTGCTCGGGCGTGCCGATCGCCCACAGCCCGCTGGCCAGCACGGAGTCGACCGGGTTGCCCTCGTCCCAGGCCATCGGCGTGGTGCCGGCGTAGAGATCGCGGAAGATGTCGACGTCCCAGTCGATGACGTTCTGGCGGGCCTGTTCCATCGACGGTGCGATGTTGCCCCACCGCACGATGGCCTGGTTCTGGCCGTACTTGTACTCCCGGCCGCCGAGACGGGCCGCCTCGACGTAGGCCTTGGCGTGCGCCTCGGCCTTCTCGATCTTGGTGAAGTAGGCGGGGATGAACCCCCGGGGCCCGCAGTACTCGACCGTCTCCCGGCTGGCGTTCGACGACACGAAGATCGGCGGCGGCTCTTTGCGGTACGGAGCGGGGACGACGCTGACGCGGCGAATCCGGTTGTCGTCATCCATCTCGCCGGGGGCGCCGATTTCCTTGGTGGCGGTCATCGTCCAGTCGATCCCCTCGTCGTGGGGATAGGGGATCTGCCACCGGCCCTTCGACTCGAGGCTGTCGTCGGCCCAGGCCCGCATGACCATGTCGACCTGCTCCTCGAAGACCTCCCGGTTCACCCGGTCATCGTCGAAGCGGGTCTTCGTCTGCTCCTCCGTCCAGGCGGCCATCTTGTCGGGGGTCAGGCCGGTCGGAGAGAGGGTGGCCTTGGCGCCGAGATGCTGACCCATGATGTTCGTCCAGCGGGACTGGTAGCCCCGGGCGAAGCCGACGAAGAGACGCCCGTTGGTCAGGTGGTCGAGGATCGCCGTCTCCTCCGCCACACGGATCGGGTTCTGGGCGCTCATCACGTAGCCCAGCTGGCCGATCCGGACGTTCTCGGTGATAGCCGCCCAGTAGGCGTTGAGGACACCAGGCGTCGGCCCGACCTCATAGCCCTCGGAGTGGAAATGGTGCTCGACCGTGGCCACGCCCCAGAAACCGAGCCGGTCGGCGGCCCGCACGATCTCGTGCCAGTCTTCCAGTGTCTGGTGGTAGCGCTCGGCGTGCCGCCCGATCGGGCGGAGCTCCTCCCGCTCCTTCCTGGTCGCGGGAATGACGGGATAGATCTGGAGAATCGGCTTCACCATCGCAGGCTCCTCGCGCTCGTGGGTCTGCCCGACGCGCCTGAGGATACGGACGGGAGCGACGTCCCGACCATGTCATTGGCGACAATGCTTGCATGCGCGCCTTGTGGCTCGACACAGCGGGCCTTAACGTGGCCCGCGCCGAGGGAAGGAGGGTTGCGGTGGTCGAGGCAACAGTCGAGAGCCCCGCACGCCCGGAACTGGCGGCGTGGCTCGACGCCACCTGCGAGTTCGTGCGGGCCGTCAATGGAGGCCTCCCCCTCGATGACCTGCTCAATCTCATCGCCGGCACGGTCGCTCAGCTGACGGATTACGACTACTCGTCGGTGCTGCTGCCAGACGAGGCCGGCGAGAAGCTGTTGATCCGGGGGTTCTACGGGCTGCGCCCGTCCTACGTCGCCGAGGTCAACGCCTCCCGGGCGCCGCTCATTCGACCGGGAGAGCTGGCCGAAGGTCCGTCGAGCCGGGCGTTCCGTACCCAGCGGCCGGTGGCGTTGGTCGACATCAGGGCCGACGTCACCTGCGAGGGGTGGGAAGGGATCGCGGCCGAGCAGGGCTACCGGTCGATCCTGTCGCTGCCCCTCGTCGCCTCTGAGGGATCGCTCGGGGTGCTGACCTGCTACACGCGGGAGTGCCGGACGTTCGCCGCCGACGAGGTCGTGCTCATGGAGACGATCGCCAACCAGGCGGCGCTGGCCATCGAGTCGACCGTGCTGAGGGAGCGGCAGGCGGGCCGGATCGCTGCGCTGGAAGAGCGGGTTGCCCACCTGCAGGAGGAGCATCGCATCACCCAGCGGGCGGAGGACGTGCACCGCCACCTCATGCGGCTCCTGCTGGGTGGCGAGAGTTTGGAGCGGATCACCCGGAGCGTGGCCGACGCTCTGCACTGCGACGTCCTGGTGGAGGACGCCGCCGGCCACCTGCTGGAGGTGGCCGTCGCGCCCGACGCCGTCGGCGGCGTCCCGGGGTTGGCCGCCCGCCAGCATCCCCAGGTGGAGGCGCTGCTCCGGAAGGCCCGGGCCGGTCACACCGCCGTCGAGGTGACCGGCCCCGACGACCGACCCAGCCTGGTCGCTCCGGTGGTCCTCGACGACGAGCTCGCCGGGCGGGTCTGGGCCTTCAACGCCAGCGGCGAGTTCGGCCAGGTCGAACGCCGGGCCCTCGAACGGGGGGCGATGGTGGTGGCCCTGGCCGTCTCCAAGCTGCGGACGGCTCAGGAAGTGGAGTGGCGTCTGTCACGCGAGTTCCTCGACGACCTCCTGGCAGTCGACGGTCGCAGCGACCCGGACTCGACACTGACCCGGGCTCACCAGCTCGGCCTGGAACTCAGCGCCCCGCACACCGTGCTGGTGGTCCGGCCCGATCCCGACGGGGATGATTTGGTCGCCCGCCTGGCGGGCAACGCCGCCCGGCTGCAGCGCACGCTGCTGGCCCAAGTGCAGCGTGTGGTCGACGCCGCCAGCGTGGGCGAGGCTCGGGAGGTTCACCTGCCTCCCCCCACCAGGACCGCCCTGGTCGCCGCCCGGGGTGAGGACGTCATCGTGCTGTGGCCGGCCGGCGACGGCGAGCCGGCGGCGGCCGAGCTGGCCGAGACGCTTCGGACCCAGATCCGGCCCTACGTCGGGCCGGTGTCGGTCGGGCTGGGTCCGCCGAGCACGGCGGTCATGGAGTACGGCGACGCCTACCGGCTGGTGGCGGGGGCGCTCGACCTCGTGGAGCGGGCGGGCCAGCGTGACCGGGTCGTGGCTCTGGGTGACCTGGGGATCTACCGCCTGCTGCTGCAGGTGAAGCGCCCCGAGGAGCTGATCGACTTCATGCACGGCGTGCTGCGACCGCTCTACGAGTACGACGGACGGCGCGACACCACGCTGGTCGAGACGCTTCGGGCCTTCCTCGGCTCGGGCTTCAGCGTTGCCGCCACCGCCGAGGCGCTGATCGTCCATCCGAACACGAT
>JAICGL010000286.1 GCA_025923175.1 Acidimicrobiia bacterium | reverse complement strand
GGCCAGCTCCAGCGTGAGGGTGGCGGCGGCCGATCCGATGGCCACCTGGGCGAAGTTGATGACCCGTGCCGCCCGGTAGACGAGCACGAGACCCATGGCCGTCAGGGCGGTCAGCGAACCGAGTACGACGCCCAGGAGGATGACGCCGGGCGGCAGACCGCGAGACAGGACACGGGCGAGCACGGCCCAGGTTCCGAGCACCCCCACGACACCGACGAGGAGGCGGACGGCGGGGGTCGCTGCCCGCACCTCAGCAACGAGCGGGCCCGCACCGCGCCCGTACCTCGGCGCGCCGTTGCTTCGGCGCTCGTCTTTCACTTCGGAGGCGGGAAGGTCGGCTCTCCCTGCGGCCAGGGGCCGGAGAAGCGTTGCGCGCCGAGCGTTGCGACGTAGCGCCCTTTCTGGTTGTTCCAGGGGCTCGTCGCCTGCGGATCCCAGTAGATCTCGCGCGCGTCGCTGACGGCCGTGTAGTCGCCGGGGCCGAACTTCATGAGCCCGAGCTCACCCTGCCGGGCGCCGAGGTTGAAGCAGCCCGCTTCGAACGTCTTCGGGTTGAGGTTCGGCCCGGCCATCTGCAGGCAGGTGAAGAGCCACACCAGCGGGTAGTAGACGATGTCACGCAGCTGGGCGGGCTCGTCGTTGCGGACGGCCTTGTAGGCCCGGTACGACTCGCTCTCGTAGCCCGACTTGAGCTCGCCGACCACGCCCATCCCGAAGGCGTGGGACCACTGTGCCTGGTCGTAGAACTGGCCGACGATGTCGGTGTCAGTGGCCCCGAACCCGGCGACGAGCCATTCGGGGTGGTAGTTCTGCTGGTTGGCCTGCGGCGTGGCGAAGTACGGCAGCAGCGGGTCGCACATGCACATCACCGTGGTGACGCCCGCCGCCTTCATCTGGGCCACGACATTGGTGGCGGTCTGCGATGACTGGTTGAAGTTGAGCGGGTAGTTCACTCGGCGGGCGAAGCGGAACCCCGCTGCCTTGTAGATGGCCTCGGCGTGGTCGCCGCACTCCTGGTACAGGGGCGAGTCGGGAACAACGAGGCCTATCGCCCGCGGCTTGGTCCGGAGCGCCGGGTCGCCGGCCCACTTGGCCGGCCCCTGCCCCAGCCGCTTGATCACGTAGTCCATGCTCTGCTCGGCAATCCACGTGCAGTCGGGCAGGCCGGCCCAGGCGTAGGGGGCGCGCGCCTGGTACCACGACTTCGACAGGTGGAAGGTGCCGTATCCGACGACGGCCTGGCGGGCGAGGGCGTCGGCGAAGGCCGGCGCCGAGGCCGTCAGGTCGGCGAAGGCCTTGATCTCCTGGCCGACGGTGAGGGCGTCGGCGTTGGCCTCCTCCTGATGGCCGCCTTCGGCCCCGGCCAGGAACGGCATCTTCGGTTTGTAGAAGACGATCTGCACCTTGCGGCCGTACGTCTGGTACACGCGGTTGAAGTAGTCGAGGAATCCCAGCACGGAGCGCTTGAGGTCGGCCGGTGTGTCCGTGATCCGGCCCTGGTGGTTGGCGCCGACGTCGAACATCTCCGGCTCACGCATGGCGATGGTGATCGTGTCGCCGGCGACGCCCTTGCTGGTGGTGCCGCCGTTGTCGCCGTTGAAGCGCAGGCATGGCGGTGAGTACGTGCTGTTCTTGTCCTGCCGATCACCGCCGGGGCAGTCGCGGCCCCGGGTGACGGCTCCGGGTGCGCCTCCGGCGGCCGAGGTGGCGGTGCGGTTTCCCGGCCCCGTCGCGGTCGAGCCGGCCGCGCCCAGGCGGCCGGAAGTGTTGCCCCGGTTGGCGTTCGGGCTCGCGTTGGCCCGTCCGGTGCCTCCGGTCTCGTTGGCGGTGCCGGTGGCTCCACCACCCGGGCCGTTACCCGGCGCCGTTCCGCCTGTGGCTGCGCCGGGTGCGGTGGCCGTGCCGGTCGCACCGCCGTCGGAAGGAACGCCGGTCTGCACGCCGGTGCCGTCGCTCGATTGAGGAATGGGCGACACCGCCGCCACCTGGTCGCCCCCGTTCGACGAGAGCGGCACTCGGCTTGGCGCCAGGGCCAGACCGAGCACGGCCACGACGGCGACACAGGCCGTGACGAGACTCCAACGGTTGCGGGCGGGCCTGCCCACGGCCGCCCCGAGTCCGGCGGCCGCCCGCAGCCCGGCAACCACACCGACCGTCCGCCGCCGGGCCAGCCAGTCGACACCGGCGATGGCGAGGCCGGTGGCCAGCGCGGTGGCGGCGAGCGGTACAGGCAGGTGACCGGGCTTGTCAGTCTCCGGTCGTCGGCCCCCACCGGCCCCGAACGCGACCTCCGGTGTCGAGGGCGCAGGGGTCTCACCGGCGGCGGGCACGAGTGCGTCCGAACTTGTGCCGACGGCTGGCAGGGACCCGTATCCGCCCGACGTGTTCGGACTGTCGAACAGAGCCCCGCCCCCGAAACTGCCACCGCTCGATCCGTCGGATCCCGTCATGCCGTCGTCGACCGTGCTTCCGGGAAGATCGATCCGCTCGCCGGATTCACCGCCGCCAAGGGGCGGCTCGGACCCGCCGAACAACGAACCGAGATCGGGAACCTCGCGTGTCGACAGGCCCGCCATGGCCCCGCCGATCTCGAAGCCCACTCCCCCGTTCCCCAGCAGCACCGACAGCGCCAGATTGGCCCCGAGCAGTGCCTGCGAGACACGCGGGTCGGACCCGCTGGCTTCGACGGCCGCGGCCTGCGCCTCGTTCACCGTGGGCGCCAGCGGGCTGTAGCCGGCGCCCGCCACGGTCCGGTTGAGCGGCGGGTCGCGCAGCTCGACGCGCAGAGCACCGACGCGACCTCCGTCGGCACCGGCCGTCGCCGCCGGGGCGAATAGGTGGATCCCCTGCGAGGCCAGCGCGGCGTTGATGGCGTCGAAGGCACCGGCGATCTGCTCCGGCGTGCCGACGGACAGCGGTGTTGCGCCGATGCGGGCCGAGCCGATCGCGAAGCCGGCCTGGGCAGGCGCTGTGCGCGGCTGTTCCGCCCGCCATGCAAGCCCGGACAGGACGACGGCGGGCCCTTCCTTGCCTCCGAGGCGGAGCTCGCCGATCGCCGCCGAGGACCGCGCCCCCTGGTCGTTGATGCTCGCCACGCTCGTCCCGCCGAGGACTTCCGCCGCCTGCCCGACGGTGAGATCACCGAGCCGGGTCGAAGCCTCGGAGCTTCGTGGTTCGGCGTGAGCCTTCTCGTGTCCAACACGGACGAAGTCGCCGGCCGGCGCAGCCACGGATCGCTCGGCGTCGGCGGTGCCGTTGGAGTCGGCCCGGGTCGGTTCGGGGATCGCCGATGGCGCTCCGGACAAGCTGAGGAAGAGGCCGGCTGCCCCGGCGGTCATGGTGGCCGACTCGCCCCGCGTGGCTTCGCCGGAGAGGTCTACGGCGGACCGGGCGAATCCGGCTTCCAAGTTGAGGCCTCCGACGATCGGGCCGGCGGCCGCCACACGGGCCGACGCCGAGCCGATCAGCTCGGTGCGCGTCGGGGATTTCCGCTCGACCGGATCAGGGGTGTCGACGGCCTGGCCCCGCCCGGGGCTGATGAGCGGGAAGGCTCCGACGAGCACGAGCATGAGCGCGATGGAGCGCCACACGCGGCGCGTTCGGGCCTTCGGCCCCACCTGGTCCCCCTTCCCAGACGGGCTGATACAAGGATTCTTGCGATGGTAGTGGGTTAGTGCGCGCGCGCTCGACCGGGAGCGCCGGGCCGGCTCGAGCCGCCGCGGCGTCGGGCCGGTGGAGCCGCTGCAGCCTGCAGTCCGCCGTCGAGCAGGTCGAGCGAGGCCGCCACAATGGCCGGCAGGTCGTCCCGGCCGCCCCCGGCCAGCCAGTTGGCGGTTGCGACCCGCATCGCCGCCATCGTGGTGGCGGCCACGACACCCGGTTGCAGGTCACACGCAGGGTCGACCTTCATCCGCTCCGCCAGCATGGCGGTGACGGCCGTTTCCCAGTTGCGCTGCAGGCACAGGCTCCGGGCCTCGAGGGCCGGCGTCGTGGTCACCAGCCGGAAGCGGCGCAACATGTGGTCACGCTGCTCCTCGAACCTGCCCGCCAGCGACAGGATGGCGTGACGCAGCGCTGTGAGGACCGGCTCTTCGGCCGGGCGGAGGTCGAGCGCCGCCTGCAGCTCGCCGAGCCGCCGCGGATGGTCCGAGAGGACGACGTCTTCCTTGGAGGCGAAGTAGCGGAAGAAGGTGCGGCGCGACACGTCAGCAGCGGCGGCGATGTCGTCGATCGTCACCGCATCGAAGCCCTTTTCCGTGAACAGCGCCAGGGCCGCTTCCTCGAGATCGGCCGCGGTGCGCTTCCGGTGCCGCTCGCGGAGCCCTTCCACCGGAGCGGCAGACTCTTTGGTCATTGGTCCCACGGTAGAGCGAAGTGGCACTGAGTGCAAACAGGCACTGAGGGCCCGGTGAACGGACGTTTCGGCACGGGGTTCAGCGTACCGGCGCCCACTGTTCACCCCGGTGGATGCCAGAGTGTTGCGTAAACCTGACCAATTTCGTCAGAAAAATTCCTGACCTCGTTACTGGCATTTTCCTCGGGGCCAGGTAATAATCGATTTCGTGATCCGTGAGACGGGGGCGCCGAGCATCGCCATGGGCCGCACGCCCCATGAGCTGCACGACGAGATGTGTCGTCGTACGCCCGCTCCGCGGGGCTGAGCACCGCTCAACCCCACGCCGTCGCTACGCCTGTCTCGGAGGTCACCTGTGTCCGTTGTTCCCGTCGAGTTCGCTGGGCCCGCGCCCAGACGCCCGGCTTGGTTTCCCGCCGCGGCGCGCCGGCTCGCCGACGCGCCCGCCGCAGAGGTGCTCGCTTGGGCGGTTGCCACCTTCGGTTCCGACCTGACCGTCGCCTCGTCGATGCAGGACGGCGTGCTGATCGATCTGGCGGTGCGCGCCGACCCCGATGTGGAGGTCGTGTTCCTCGACACCGGCTTCCACTTCGCCGAGACGCTGGAGACCGCACGGCGGATGGAGGCCCGCTACGGGCTCAACCTGGTGACACTCCGGCCCGTCGACGGCGTCCCCACGTACCGGACGCATGGAACCGAGGCGTGCTGCGATGCCCGCAAGGTCGATCCCCTGGCTGAGCACCTCGCCACGCGAAGCGCCTGGGTGACCGGTCTCCGGCGCGCCGAGTCGTCAAGCCGGGCCGGCGCCGCCACGCTCGTCTGGGACGCCGCTCGCGGCGTCGTGAAGATCAATCCGATCGTGGGGTGGAGCGACGACGAGGTCGCCGCCTACATCGAGGCCAATAACATCATCGTGAATCCCTTGCGGGACAAGGGTTTCGACTCGATCGGCTGCGCTCCCTGCACGCTGCCGGGCGCTGGTCGCAGCGGCCGGTGGGCGGGTAGCGAGCGGTTGGAGTGCGGCCTCCATCTCGTCCCTGAAGGCGGGTGAGGGCAATGGCGTTCGGGTTTCCCGTTTCCCTGGAGGTGACCGGCCGCCGTTGTGTCGTGTTCGGCGCCGGCCCGGTGGCCCGGTCCCGGGCGACGGCGCTGCTCGACGCCGGCGCAGTGGTGACGGTGATTGCCCGTCCCTTCGAAGAGGGCGATCTGGCCGAGGCGTTCCTGGCTGTGGCGGCCACTGGCGATGCCGCAGAGACCGCCCGGATCTTCGCTGAGGCCGAACGGGAGGGCGTGCTGCTCAACGCCGTCGACGACCCGAACCACTGCCACTTCGCCGTTCCCGCCGTCCTGCACCGGGGCGACCTGACCGTGACGGTGTCGACCGGCGGGCGTGCGCCGGGGTACGCCCGCCACCTGCGGGACGAGCTGAGCCGGACGGTCGGTGCGGAGTACGGCACGCTCGTCGATCTCATCGGCGAGGTGCGGGCCGAGGTGCGGGCCG
>JAICGL010000285.1 GCA_025923175.1 Acidimicrobiia bacterium | reverse complement strand
GTCGTCCTCCCGGAAGCCGTAGAGGGCGCCCATGGCGAACCGGCAGGCGTAGATCGTCGCCCCTTCCTTGAGGAGGGTCTTGATCTGGTTGTTGATGGCCAGGTGGCCGGGGAAGGCCTCCTGGTTCACGCCCGGGTAGCCACGGGTACCGGAGCCGAGCAGCACGCCCGGTCCGTAGAGCACGATCTTGACGTCGAAGCCCTTGCGGACGAGTCGGGTGGCCGTCAGCAGGTTGACCAGGGCGACGGAGCACTCGTAAGGAACGCTGTGGATGAAGACGAAGGCCTGCTCTCCGGGGTTGGCCCTGATGTCCTCGAAGACCTTCTCCTCGACGTCGTACAGGACCTCGCCGTCAGCCGGACGGGGGACATTGACGGTCTTCGGCATGGGATTCTCCTGTCAGCTCGTATCTCTAGATGGCGGGACTGCGTCGCTGCGTCGGTGGCGTCCAGGTCTGCCGGTGGCTGCCCGGCATGGCCTGGATGAGGGCCGACCGGACCTTCCAGGGGAGACGACGATAGGTCGGGGCGAAGACCCGGAGCCAGAACACCTCCTTCGCCCCCCGGGGTCGGGGCGGACCGGGCCGCCCCTGGGCGGCGGCGACTCGAGCCTGCGCGTCCAGGAGCAGGTAGTGCTCGGAGTTGGTCCGCAACCAACGGGATGCACCAAAGGCCTGCCCTTTGAGATCCACGTCAGCCCTTCAGGTTCGCCAGGCCGTTCTGCGCGGCCAAGGCGATCGGTTCGTTGAGCGCACCGATAGGTGGCGAGTACACGTTCTCCATGAAGGCGAGGTCTTCCAGGGTGATGCCAACCTTCACGCACATGGCCAGGAAGTCGGCCCGCTCCTTGATCCCTTCGCCGCCCACCAGCTGGGCGCCAATGAGCCGCCCAGTCCCCGGTTCGGCCAGCAGCTTCACCAGGATCTTCTTCATGTCGGGGTAGTAGCGGGCCCGGGAGATGCCCTGGGCCTTGCCCAGCACGAACGGGATTCCCAACGCGGTGGCCAGCGTCTCTCCGAAGGAGACACCGCCGATCATCCACTTGCCGGCCACCATTCCCCACGGCACATAGACCGGCTGGTACTTGCGGTTCCCGCCGGCGGCGTTGGTGCCGGCCACCTTTCCCTGCGAGTAGGCGTGGCTGCCCGAGAGCCCTTGCAGCGGCACGTTCGACACGCCGTGGGGCACCTCGATGCAGTCGCCGGCCGCCCACACGCCGGCGGCCGAGGTGGCCATCCGCTCGTCGACGATGATCCCGCCCGTCGAGCCGATCTGGATGCCGGCCGCGGCGGCCAGGTCGTTGCGGGGCGTCTTCTTGGTGCAGATGACGACGAGGTCGGCGGGCAGTTCGCCTTCCGAAGTGCGAACTCCCCGCACCTTCCCGTTGCTATCGCCGAGAAACTCCTCGAGCCGGGTGTTGAAGTGCATCTTGACGCCCATCTCGGCCCACGACTCCTGCACCGGCTCGGCGATGTCGGGGTCGGCCGCTTCGGACAGCGCCCAGGGATGCGGGTCCACGAGATGAGTCTCGATCCCCCGGTGCGCCAACGCTGTGACCATCTCGAGTCCGAGAGGTGACGCCTCGATGACAACGGCCACCTTGACGTGGTCGATGACCTTGTCCCACTCCATGGCCCGGCGGATGTTCTTGACGTAATAGAGGCCTTCGAGGTCGGAGCCGGGCACACCGGGATCGGCGTAGTCGAAGCCGCTGGCGATCACCAGCCGGTCCCATGCGACGTCGCCTTCGCCCTCGACGGCCACCTGGCGGCGGGCCAGGTCAACGGACGTGACCCTGCTGTTGTAGTGAATGTCGATCCCGGCCTCGACGTAGGCCTCCTTGCCGGCCAGGAACAGGCGGTCGAAGTCGGGGATCTCACGCCCGTGCACATAGGGAATGCCGCAGGGGCTGTAGGCGGCGTCCTCGTACTCGGTGTAGACGATGACCTCGCCCTGGGGATCGGCGGCCTTGGCGGCGCCGGCGGCGCCGATGCCCCCGGCGCCACCCCCCACAATCACCGTTCTGGCAACGGTTTTCGGCGTCACGGCTCTCCTTTGGGGGGACCTGGGTTCGGCCGCCGGACATTCACGAAAGGTGAGAAGGCATTGACTATACTGATTGCGCCCCCCTGTCAAGGAGGGCGCACGAGGGGGCAAGGAATGGGCGCAGCCGAGATCGCAGCGGCGTCAGAGGGGGACTCGACCCTCGATCGCATCGTCAGTTCGATCGGCCCGAAGTTGCGTGAACTCCGGTTGCAGCGGGGCCTCTCGCTCCAGCAGTTGGCGGAGCGGTCAGACGTCTCGGCCGCCGCCATCCACAAGATCGAGAAGTCGGGGATGGTCCCGACGATCACGACGCTGCTGAAGCTCGCCGGGGCGCTGAACCGGTCGATCAGCTACTTCGTCGACGAGGAGACCGAGCAGAACGGGCCGGCCTACCTCACTACCGCCGACGAGCGGCGCATCGTCTACACCTCCCACCTCGGGATCGACCTGGCCGGAATCTCCGGCCCCTACGGCCGCTTCTTCCTGGCCGGGGCGGTGGCCACCGTGGATCCGGGCGCGTCGAGCGGTGCCAACGCCATGGAGCACCCTGGCGAGGAACTCGTCTTCGTCCTCGAGGGGTCGATGGAGTTCGAGGTCGACGGGCAGGGCTACCGCCTGGCCGAAGGCGACTCCGTCCATTTCCGCACCGACCGGCCCCACCGGTGGAAGAACCCGGGCAAGCGCCCGGCCCGAGCCGTGTGGATGGCGCTCCGGCCCCTCTGAGGTAATCGCCCCTTTCTGCTCAACCCTGCCGCGGCCGATGCCGAAGGAGGAGGGGAACAGGAAGCCCGGGGGACGGGGGGTGCCCCCCCGATAGAGGCGGCGTGAGCCGCCAAGGGAACGCGCGCCATGGCCAAGAACCGGAAGAACGCCGGCCCGCCCAAGGGTCACGCCCTCAGCCCCAAGGAGCAGCCGGTGCCGGTCTGGCGCCAATTCCTCATCGTCGGGCTGGGGATCGCCGCCATCGCCCTGATCGTGAGCCCGCTCTTCCTTCTGGGCGGCGGCCCGGAGAAGGTCGATGGCCGCGGTCTGTCGGAGGTGCTCTCGGCGGTCGACCGCGGCACCGTCGACGGGAAGCCCATCCACTGGATCCAGGTCGACGACGACAGCCGCATGGTGATCCTCCACCTCGTCGGCGGTTCGAAGCTCGGCGCCCACTACCCCGACTATTACGGTGGCACCCTGGTCGGCCGGCTCGAGTCCAGCGGCCTCGTGTTCGAGACCGACCCGCCGTCCTCGCCCTCGATCTGGGGCTCCCTCCTGCTGACCTTCCTCCCCGTGGCGCTGATCATCGGGTTCCTGGTGTGGTTCGCCCGCCGGTCCGGCATGGGCGGCGCCAAATCCTTCACCACCGCCAAGGCCGAACTCGGCGATGTCCCCAGCGCCCGCTTCAGCGAGGTCGTCGGGTGCGACGAAGCCCTCGAGGAGCTCGCCGAGCTCGTCACGTTCCTCCACCAACCCGAACGGTTCACCGCGGCCGGCGCCCGGATGCCGCGAGGTTTTCTCCTCGTGGGCCCGCCCGGGACCGGCAAGACCCTCCTCGCACGGGCCGTGGCCGGCGAGGCCGGCGTGCCCTTCTACGCCGCGGCCGGGTCCGACTTCACCGAGATGTTCGTCGGCGTGGGAGCCGCCCGGGTGCGGAACCTCTTCGCCAAGGCCAAGAAGACCGGCGGCATCGTCTTCCTCGACGAGCTCGACTCCATCGGCCGAGCCCGCACCGGTACGACCCCCGGCAGCGGCGGCACCGACGAGCGGGAGTCGACCCTCAACGCGCTGCTCGTCGAGATGGACGGGTTCGGCAAGGACAGCAACGTCATCGTCATCGCCGCCACCAACCGGCCCGACGTCCTCGACTCCGCCCTGCTGCGGGCCGGCCGCTTCGATCGCGAAGTCAACGTGGCGCCGCCCGACCGCAAGGGCCGGACGCTGCTGCTCGAGCTCTACACCAAGAACCTGACGGTCGCCCCAGACGTCGACTTCGTCGCCCTTGCACGCCGCATGCCCGGCCTCACCGGCGCCGACATCGCCAACCTGGCGAACCAGGCAGCCCTCGAAGCCGCCCGGGCGGGCGAGTCGGAGATCTCCAGCGAGCACTTTGCCGAGGCCATCGCAACCGCCTACATGGGCAAGGGACGGAAGTCGGCCGAGATCCCGCAGCGGAGCAGGGAGATCACCGCCTGGCACGAGAGCGGCCACGCGCTGGCCGCCCTGCTGCTCCCCGACGTCGCCGACCCGGTCCAGGTCACGATCATTCCCCGGGGGATCTCCGGCGGCGCCACCTGGTACGGCGTGAGCGACGAGACGTTCAAGACCGGGTCGCAGGCTCGGGCGGAGCTCGTGGTCGCACTGGCCGGCCGGGCCGCCGAGGAGATCTTCCTCGACGGCGATTTCACCCAGGGCGCGTCGAACGACATCGCCAAGGCCACCGAGCTCGCCCAGACGATGGTGGCGTCGTGGGGCATGTCCAGCCGCGGCCTGGCCGCCGTCGGGCCCGAGCACGCCGGCTCCGCCCTCGTGGAACGGGTGCACGCCGAGGCCGACGGCCTGCTCACCGACGCCCTGGGCAGGGCCCGCGCCCTGCTGGCCGCCCACCGCCCCCTCCTCGAGGTGGTTGTGGCCGAACTCCTCGCCGAGGAGACGATCGACCTCGACCGCCTCCGGGACCTGCGGGCCTCCGTGGAGCCGGGGTCCGTCGAGAACGCGACGGCGGACGGGGTCCGGGGGTAGGGCTAGCCCCACCCCCGAGACGCCGGGTGGCGGGATGTTGCCCGGCGGCCCGTTTTCGTATCGTTATTGACGTGCCTCCTGCGGCTTGTCCGCAGGGCACCTCACCGCCTCGACCGATATCCGTCACGGCCCACCCCAGCGGGCCGAGGGCGGGACCGTCGGAGGCGGTGAGGCGCGTCTGGGGCCAGTTATGGAACGGCCGGCTCCGCTCGGGGCCGGCCGTTCGCTTTGCCACGCGCGGGGCGCGCCTCGAGCGCGGCGGCGAGTTCCCGGCGGGCCGCCAGGGCTTCCTCGGCTCTCGCCCGCTCCGTCTGCGCCTCCTTCAGGGCGGCGACGCGCAGGGCCTCGGCGGCGGCGGCGCGCTCCCCCGCCACGTCGGCCGCCGAGCGGGCGGCGGCGCAGGCCGTTTCCGCGTCGCGGGCGCGTTTCTCGGCGTCGGCCAGAGCCGCGTCGAGCCGCTCGATCCGGCGTTCCGCCTTCTCGGCGGTGGCTTCAGAAGCTTTCGCCCGGCGGTCGGCCGCCGCCACGGCTCCTTCGGCGACGGTGGCCCGCTCCGTCGCCAGCGCCAAGGCGGCTTCGAGGGAGGCGGAGCGCGCTTCGGCAGCCTCCCTGGCCAGGCAGGCTTCGTTCCGGGCCTCGTCGGCGGCTTCGGCGTGGTCCAGCGCTGCGTCGCGGGCCGCTTCGGCCGCGGCGAGGGCCTCCTCGGCGGCCTCCTGGGCAGCCTCCGCCGCAGCGGTTGCCTCCTGGGCCGCTTCACAGGCGGCTTCGGCGTCGTCGGCCCGGGTCCTGGCGCGATCGGCGGCGCTCAGGTGGGCGTCGGCCATTTCACGGAACCCGGCTGCGGCGGCCTGCTCGCGGTCGCGCTCGGCGGCGGTGGCGGCCGCCCTGGCCTCGGCCTCGGCGACCCGGAGGTGGGCGTCCTGCAGCTCCCGGGCCACCCGGTCGGCGTCGGCCGCGGCCAGCGCCTTGTCGACCTGGGCCGACAGGCGCCCGAGGTCGGTGGCCAGCGAGGCCAGAGAAGTGGCGATGGCGCTCGGCGGGCCGCTGACTCCCGACGAACCGTTGGACCCAGGGCCGCGCGCCCCCGACCCG
>JAICGL010000284.1 GCA_025923175.1 Acidimicrobiia bacterium | reverse complement strand
GCACGCCGAGCCAGACGAGGGCGGCCGTGGCGACGAGGAGGGTGCGGCGCATGGCGCTCATCGTCGCACCTCGCGGGAGGTTCTGTGGATCACCCTCCGGTGGGAACTTTTCGGCTCTCGCTTACGACTCCCACGGACAGTGCACACACGGCATTACACCAAGGGAGTTCCATCGCGATGAAGCGCACTCTCCTCGTAGGCCTCGCCGCTGGCGCCGCCCTCGTGCTGCCGGCCGCGAGCGCCTTCGCCCACGTCACCGTCAATCCCCGAGAGGCCGTCCAGGGCCGCTACGCCAAGCTCGCCTTCAGGGTTCCGAACGAGCGCGACAACGCCGGCACCACCAAGCTGGAGGTCAACCTCCCGGCCGACCACCCCTTTGCCTCGGTGAGCGTCCGGCCGCAGCCGGGATGGACCTACACCGTCGAGAAGGTCAAGCTCGCCACGCCGGTCAAGATCCACGACAACGAGATCAGCGAAGCTGCGACGAAGATCACGTGGACCGGTGGGGTGATCAAGCCCCATGAGTTCAACGAGTTCGAGGTGTCGGTCGGCCCGCTGCCCGACGACGTCGACTCCATCACGTTCAAGGCACTGCAGACCTACGAAGGTGGCGAGGTCGTCCGCTGGATCGACGAGGAGACGCCCGGCGGAGCGGAGCCCGAGCACCCGGCGCCCGTCCTCAAGCTGACGAAGGCGGACGCGGCGACGACCGCTACCACGACCGCGGGGCAGACGTCCCAGGCCGGCGAGGTGGCCGAGCCGAAGTCCTCCGACGCCGCCTCGAAGAGCGACGTCGACACCGCCCGGACGTTCGGCATCCTCGGCATGGTCTTCGGCCTGCTCGGGTTCGTCTCGGCCATGGCCGCCCGTCGGCGCCGGCCTGCCGAGCCGTCCTCGTAGCGACGGCAAGGTTCCGGCGTTCCCGGGGGGCCACCCCGGTTCCTTCGGGAGCGCCGGATCCAGCGTCCCGTCGGAGCTACAGCAGCGACTGGAGAATCTTGAAGATGGCGCGGGCGTCGTCGGTGGACGGGCCCAGCGGCGAATCGCCCAGCACCCGGAAGCAGGCGTGGATGCGGGCGGCCTGCAACGTCGCCTCGAACTCCGGCGGCGGCCCGCCCGGCCAGCGGCGGCGGGCATAGGCGGCTTCCACCCGGCGGCGCAAGCGCCGCGGCCAGCCGAGCGTGAAGAAGGCCAGGTCGATCTCGCCCGGAGCAAGCCCTGCCGACTCCCAGTCGACCGGGTACACCTCGCCATTGCGCACGAGCACGTTGCCCAGCGAGAACTCGCCGTGGACGACCGAGTGGGGCGAGCTGAGGAGCGGCGCGTAGAGGTCTTCCCGGCGGCAGGCCGTGGCCAGCCAGGGGTAGCGCAGGTGGAGCGCGCCGGCCCAGCCGGCCGTGCGGTCCATCCAGCCCTGGTACCAGTCGGCGTCACGGAAGGGGATCCCCGACAGGAGCAGGTCGGGCCAGAGCCCTTCGGTGGCGCCGTGGAACGAGCCGAGCCATTCGGCCGCCCGGTCGAGCGACCGGCTCCGGCGGCTCTCGTGGAGCGGGGTCGCCCCGTCGAGGAACTCGAGCACCAGCCAGTCGGCATCGGTCATCTCGTCGCGGCGGAAGGCGATGCAGCGGGGGGCGCTGACGCCGAGCGGCTCGAGCACGTAGGCGTAGACGGCCGCCTCCCGGCCGAGGCCGCCTCGCTGCCCGTAGGCCGCGTGAGGGTCGGTGAGGTCGATGTCAGGGCCGTGCTTGCAGTACACCTGACGGATGTCGCCGGTGGCGGTGCGGCAGGTCACCACTTCGGCGTCAAAGGTTCCTTCGAGAGGCCATTGCCGGCGGGAAATCACCGGACCCTGACCGGGGACGGTGCCGAACACCGATCCCAACACCCGGCCTGCATCGTCGAGTTGAGTCGCGCCCGCGGCGCGCCAATCCTCGGTCGAAAACATGCGTCTCTCCGTTCCCCAGCTTCCCCAGCCGTCGCCCGCGAACGACGAGCGACAACGACGCAATTCCGACGTTACGGACACTCTCCTGAGATCCGTCTGAGATCGGCGACATCGGTCACCGTGGGTGCCCGGTGCCCCGACTACTTCCCGCCGACCGCTGCTTCGGGCCCCCATTCCCTCGCCGCGGGCTCATCCTCGGGCGTTCGCAAGCACCACGGCAGGGGCCCTGCCCAGCCGGTCACACGAAGCGGAGTTCGCCCTCGTCGTCGGGGTCGTCGACGGGCCGGTCGCAGGTCGGGCACCACCACCGGGCCTCGAGCGGCGTGCCGCAGGCGGTGTGGCGGACGCCTTCTCCCCCGCCGGCCACCGCTCCCCAATGAGCCAGGAGCGCCAGCACGCCGCCCAGCTCTCGCCCCGCCCGGGTCAGCTCGTAGCTGAAGCGGGGCGGGCGAGCGGAGTAGGCGGTGGAGACAACCAGCCGGTCGGCTTCGAGCCGCTTCAGCCGCTGGGACAGGACGTTGGTGGCGATCCCCGGCAGCGCCTCGGCCATCTCGCCGAACCGCAACGGGCCGGAGAGGAGTGCGTCGACGATGAGAAGCGTCCAGCGATCGCCCACCCGAGCTGCCGCCCACTCCAGCGGCGTCGCCTCGGGATCGGCCATATCGGGCAAGCCGTGCGGCCCGCCAGCGGGTGATCTCGGTGCCATGGAATTCATCTTGACTCCTCGGTCGACCACTGCCATCCTACTTGTTACTTGCATATTGCAAATTACTTCTCGGAGGCAAGCGTGTCGTTGATCGAAGAGTTGCAGGAAAGGGCGGCCGAAGTGGCCGCCAGAGTCTCGCCGGCGGTCGTCCGGATCGGCCGGGAAGGAACCGGCCGGGGAGGCGGTCGTGGGGGTGGAGGCGGACGCGGCGGTGGCCGGGGGCGTGGCGGACGTGGCGGGCGTCAAGACGGCCCGGAGGTTCGAGGCGTCGGCGGCCACGGCGGCGGATTCGGCCCGGGGCTCGGCGGCCGTTGGGAGGCAATGGCCGAGGCCGGGCGGACCGGCGGGTTCGGACGGGGGGCCGGGGTTGTCGTCGGCTCGGGGCTTGTCGTGACGAACGCCCATAACCTCCGGGGCTCCCAGGTGACCGTCACCTTCGCCGATGGGCGCCAGGAGACCGGCACGGTGGCCGGGGCCGACATCGACGGCGACCTGGCGGTCATCCAGGTACCGACCAGCGATATCGAACCGCTCGCATGGGCCGACGCGCCGGCTGAGGTGGGCACGCCCGTCTTCGCGGTCGGCGGGAGCCCCTTCGGGCCCCGGGTCACGTTCGGGCTCGTCTCGGCGGTCGGTCAGGCCTTCCGGGGCCCGGGCGGGCGTTTGGTCGGCGGCTCTCTGGAGCACACCGCGCCGCTCCACCGGGGCTCGTCGGGCGGCCCGGTGGTCGACACCTCCGGCCGGCTGCTCGGTATCAACACCAACCGGCTGGGCGACGGCTTCTACCTCGCCCTCCCGGCCGGGCAGGAGCTGCGGACCCGGGTCGACCGGCTGGCCCAGGGCGACGTCCCGGCCCGCCGCCGGCTGGGCGTGGCACTCGTTCCCTCCCCTGCCGCCCGCCACCTGCGCAAGGCAGTGGGCCTGCCGGAGCGCGACGGCGTCCTTGTCCGGGCTGTCGAGGAGGGCAGCCCGGCCGAGGCCTCCGGACTGCGGGAAGGCGACCTCCTTACGAGCGCCAACGGCCGCGACCTGCGCACCCCCGACGATCTCTTCGCTGTCCTCGACAGCCTCGGCGACGACGAAGTCCTCTCTCTGCAGGTGTTGCGTGGCGTGGAAGAGCTTGACGTTGCCGTCCGCTTCGACGCCAACGGCGGGGGGGAGCACGGCGCGGCATGACCGCCGTCCCCGACGCACGCGAGAACGGCCGCACGGCCGACGGCGCCGGCCCTCCGGCCCACCTTCGGCCGGTGGGCGAGCTCACGACCCAGGCCGGCCGGGCGGAGGAGGGTGCCACCCTCGACGCCTACTCGCAGGTGGTGACAAAGGTCGCCGAGGTACTCCTGCCGTCCGTGGCGAGCCTCAGGGTCGGAGCCGACGGGTGGGGTAAGGGATCGGGGTCGGCCGTCGCCATTTCCGAAGATGGGTTTCTCGTGACCTCGGCCCATGTCGTGGTCGGCGCAGCCGGCGGGATCGCCGCCTTCGGCGACGGGCGGGAACTGCCCTACGAGGTGACGGGGATCGACCGGCTGTCGGACCTGGCCGTGGTGCGGGTCTCGGGCGGTGGGCTCGAGCCGGCCCGGCTCGGTGACGCTGACCGTCTGCGGGTCGGGCAGCTGGTGGTCGCGGTCGGAAACCCGCTGGGGTTCGCCGGGTCGGTCAGCGCCGGGGTCGTGAGCGCTCTAGGCCGGTCGTTCGCGGCACAGAGCGGACGCCACGCCCGGCTCGTCGAGAACGTCATCCAGACCGACGCCGCGCTCCACCCCGGCAACTCCGGCGGAGCCCTGGCTGACAGCACGGCCGCCGTGATCGGCATCAACACGGCGGTGGTTGGCCCCGGGATCGGCCAGGGGCTCGGCCTGGCCGTGCCAATCAACGGCATCACCCTCGGGGTCATCGGCTCCCTCATGGCCGGCCAACGGGTCCGGCGGGCCTGGCTCGGCATCGGCGGGGGCAGCCGCCCACTGCCTCCCCGCGCCGCCCAGGGCACCGGCCTGTCGACCGGGCTCGAGGTCACGTCGGTCGTCTCAGGCAGCCCCGCCGCCCGAGCGGGCATCCGCCCCGAGGACCTGATCGTCACCATCGACGACGTCCCCGTCGCCGCCATCGGCGAGCTCCAGCGCCTGCTTTCCGCCGACCGCATCGGCCGACCGGTCAGAGTGAACCTTGTTCGTGCCGGTCAGCGCCTCGAAAAGGAGATCGTCCCGACCGAGCTCGACGACAGCTGAGCCGGCCCACTCTGGCGTTCCCTTTCCGCCGTATCCCGGTAAAAGAACGCCAATTGAGCGGGGCGAGCCCGCGGGGGTTCGGGTCAGGGTCCGCGGGACGGCCGGGGGATGCAACGTAAGATCACTACTGTGAGTGATGATGTGCCAGTGGTTGAAGGGGCGGAGGAGGAAGTCCGCCCCTGGCATCGCCGGTTTGCGGTCGACCTGTTCAACCGCAGCTGGGATCTGCTCGAGCAGGCGGAACGCTCGGCGGACGAGGACGCCGAGATGCTGGCGGCCGCCTTCGGCTCCGCCTGGCACTGGCAGCAGGTGGGCACGGCCGAGAACATCGCCCTCGGCGACCATCAGATCGCCAAGATCGCCAGCCATGTCGGGCAGCCGGCCCTGGCGCTGTACTACGCCCGCCGGGCGCTTGAGGCCATCGAGATCGGCCACTTCGGCGACTGGCAGGTGGCCGCCGCCTACGAGGGCATGGCCCGGGCCTGCGCCGCTGCCGGCGACGCCGCCCAGCGCGACTACTGGGTGCAGCGCTGCACGATCGCCCTCGGCGCCGTTCCCGACGCGGCCGATCGCTCGGTCGTCGCGGAACAGCTCCTGAACCTTCCCCGAACCCCGGCGCAGGAGGAATGACCCGAGGCCTAGAAATACCGAGCGTGGCTGAACACACCCCCCGTCAGCCGATCGCGATTTCGGAGCGAGAGCGGAAAAGGGCCTCCGCTCTCCTTCGAGGAGGTGCCGTGTCCCGCAAATTGATCCGGCTGATGTTCGTAGCCACCGTGGTTACGGGCCTCAGCGCCCCGATGCTCGGCGCGTCCGCAGGGCAGTCGGGCGTTGACGTCTTGAACAACCGCTTCGAGGTGCCCACGAAGCCGGAATACGAGCCCCTCGAGATCCGTAAGGACGACACCGTCCGCTGGAACCTCATTGAGGGCGAGCACACCGTCACGGCCAAGGACCGGAACCAGTGGGGCGGCACCGGCTCCCCTGGGAAGCTCACGCCGACGTCAGACCCGTACACCAAGAAGTTCACG
>JAICGL010000283.1 GCA_025923175.1 Acidimicrobiia bacterium | reverse complement strand
TCTTCCACTGCAGGTCGCGCAGGTACGTCTGGGCGCTTCCGTCGAAGATCCCGTCGACGTCGCTGGTGGTGTAGGCCTGCCCCGGCATCGTGGACCCCGCGTAGGTCGGGATCTGCCAGCGGATGGTCTCCCAGTTGCCCTTCTGGTCGCCGCTCCAGTGCACGCCGCAGCGCTGCGAACCCGCCCAACCTTCGGGCAGCCAGACGAACCCTCGGATGTCGGTGTCGCGCTCCATCCCCTGGTAGGCCTCTTCGCAGCCGCTCAGCGCGTGCCGGTAGCCGGGCCCGACCCAGCCGATGTCGAGCTTGCGGACCCGCACGCCCGCCCGGACCTCGGCGGCGTGGCTCCCGAGACCGGTCGAGGTCCACAGGCCCAGCTGCATGTTGCGGGCGTCGAGGCCGGCGGCCACCTGGTCGAGGAACTCGTAGCCGCAGCCGTAGCCGTCGTTGACGAGCATCCAGCCCAGCGGGATGTCGTGCTGCAGGTACTCGTCGGCCACCTTCAGCGAATCGAGGGTGCGGATCTCGCCGTGGCGGGCGCTGTGCAGGTAGCAGTCGGCGTCGCCCATCTCGAGGCCGTAGATCGGCGGCATGAACGGGCGGCCGGTGAGCTCGGTGTACCGGTTGATGACCTGCTTGAGGTCACCGACGAAGTAGTAGGCGTCGAAGCGCTGCTCCTCGTGGCTGGTCAGCACCGGTGCGGTGAACGAGTACGACCCCGGCGCCAGGGTGTTGCGCAGCACGCCGTAGCCGGCGGTACTGACGTAGAACGGCGCAGAGTTGGGATGCCCGCCGTCGTCCCAGTTGTAGCTGACGGCCACCTTGATGGTCTGCTCCCGGTGGGAGAAGCGGCCGTTCTGCATTCCTCCGCCGAAGAACTGCTCGTCGGTGCCCCGGGACAGGACCTGCGTGGTCTGGCGCCCGTCCCACGCCGGGCCGACGAGTTCCTCCCAGATCAGCGTGCGGTTGTCGGCCTTGTAGAGGGCGAAGCGCAGGTTGGCCTTGTAGACCCGTAGGGCGAGCGACCGGGTGGTGAGGAGGTGGTAGGCACCGGCGTCGGTTGCCTGCGGCGTGACGCCGGGCCAGTCGCGCTTGGCGACCACGTTGGCGGCGGGGGCGCCGTCGCGTTCCGGCGGCGTGTTGGCTGGATCGGTGAAGGCGCCGTCGGGTGCCACCTGGATCCGGAACAGGTCGTCGGTGTGGAAGACCACCTGCGCCCGCGCCGTCGGCAGGGCGGCGATCTCGACCGTGTCGCCCCGCACCTCGAAATCGGTGACCGGGCCGGGCCCGACTGCCCGGACCTGGTCGCCACGAGCGAGCGCCGGCAGCCCCAGGATCACCAGGCCGGCGGCCAGCGCGACGAACCGGCGATGCTGACGCCGCCCCCGCCACAACCCCATTGGCGCCCTCGCGTTCGACCCTTGTCCTGAGGATCGCGAGGATACGCGAGCCTGCCCCGGGCGGTCACCCGGGGCAGGTCATCGCGTGAGATACGGCTGAGCTACGGGATCGCCGGGAACATGGCGAACCCGGGCTGGAAGATCGGGTTGCGCCCGCCCCACTTGCCCTCAGAGCACGGCCAGCAGGCGGCTCCCGGGTGCTTGTCCATCAGCATCGTGAAGTTGCCGCCCAGGTAGAGGGCGTTCGGGCCGGCCAGCAGGACCGTCGGCCCTTCGGGCGTGTTGGCCCACGGAGTCCAGGTGGTGTCGACGTCACCGTCGTAGGTGAAGGCGACGAGGTGCTTGTGGGGAAGGGAGGTGTCGTCGCTGTCGATGTTCGGGTTCGGGCCCGAGAACGGCGGGAAGCACTGCGACGGCACGTGGTGGAGGCAATTGTCGTCGGGGTCCGGCTGCACGACGTCGAAGTGCCCACCGAGGTAGATGCGCTTGTCGGTGATGGCCACGCCGAGAGCGTCGCCGTCGACGTGGGCGATGCGCCGGTCAAGCTTGGCGTGCTCGCTCATGCCGTCCCACTCGGGAATCTTGGCGGTGTTCATCATCGGCCACTCCTCGCCCGGCCGGAGGCAGGTGACGCCGCCGCCCTGGCCGCCCACGGCGGCGCAGAGGAAGCTCTTGTCGGGTGAGAGGGCGATCTGGAAAACGGGCCGGTCGTTCCGGGGGCGCCAGTCGGCCTGATTCCCGTCCGAGACGTTGAGGACGGTCAATCCGCCGTGCGGGTCATACTTGCTCAGCGGCCAGGTGAGGGCTTCGGGACCGGCGTGGAGGAACTCGCCGCCGACGACGAGGTACCGGTCGATGACTGCGATCGAGTTCACCATTCCCTCGTCGTCGTGGGACGGCGTGCCGGCCCGGTCGACGTACGAGCCCGTGAAGGGCGGGGCAACCCAGTCCTTCTGGAGCTTGCCCGTCCGGGGGTCGACGGCAGCCACCATCCTGTACTTCGTGTCGCCGTCGACCTCCTTGAAGGCGCCGCCGATGAAGAGGCGATCTCCCCCACCCGACAGGGCGATGCCGTGCACGGAGCCACCCGTTGAGGACGACGGGTCCCAGCCGTCGAGCAGCTTCCCGGCGTTCGGCCCGTTCAGGTACAGGGCGCCGAAGCCGGGCGCCCGACCACCGCCGGCCTCCGTGAACCGCCCGCTGATGTAGAGGATCTGCCCGTCGGGTGACACGTCCATCCCCTGAACGTGCATGTTGGGCTTGGCGTTGCGGGTGAAGGTCAGGTCGGAGGCGACCTTTCCAGTGGTGGCGTCGAGTTCGACGAGGAACTCGATGTCGTCGTGGATGTCAGTGCCCTTGGTGTCCTGGTCGTCGTTGACGCTCGGGTCGAGAAGCCCGTGGATGAAGCCGCCGACGAAGAGGCGGTTGCCGACCTGGAGCAGGCTCCGGACCTCCTCGGCGTACTGGGCGTTGCTGCGGGTGACGGGCTTGCAACCCGGCCATGGCTTGCACATCTCCCGGAATGGGTGGCTCGGGTCCTCCAGCACCTGGGGCCGCGTCCCGATCGTGCCGGGGAGGTGCTTGGAGGCGTACAGCTTGTCGAGGATGGCGGTCGGGGCCACCGGCGTGCCGGGTGTGCCCGGGGCGCCGGGGATGGTCGGGTTGGTCACCGTGCCGCCGCCCGAAGTGGCCGTGGCCGGGACGACGGCCATGCCGACGATCGGCTTGCTCAGAGCGCCAGTCGGGTGGCCGAGATCGACGGCGTCACCGAAGGTTGCCATCGATCCGTCGGCGCCGACGGCCCAGTAGCCCGCCCCGGACGTGGTGGAGGCCATGGCCGCCACGGACTTGAGGGTCGAGGCCGAACCCAGGGCGGCGGCGTCGCCGTAGTTGAAGATCTTCCCGTCGGAACCGACCAGCCAGTAGCCGCTGCCCGACGGGGTCGGCGCCATGCCGGCGATCGGCTTGGCCAGGGCTGTGCCGCCCGCCGAGCCGAAGAACGCCGCGTCGCCGAAGGAGAAGATGCCGCCGTCGGTGGCCACCATGCGGTAGCCCTTGCCGCTGCCCGACGGGGTCATTCCGGTGATCGGCTTGTTGAGCTTGATGGCCCCGGTCGAGCCGAAGAAGCCGGCGTCGCCGAAGGCGAAGACACCGCCGTCGGAGGCGACGAGCCAGTAGCCCTGGCCGCTCGGCGAGGCCGCCATGCCGACGATCGGCCGGTTGAGGTTCATCGCCCCGGTGGAGCCGAAGAAGCCGGCGTCACCGAAGGCGAAGATGCCCCCGTCCGACGCCACCAGCCAGTAGCCGTTGCCGGAGGGAGTCGCCGCCATGCCGACGATGGGCATGTTCAGCTTGATCGCCCCCGTCGACCCGAAGAACTTGGCGCCGCCGTAGGCGAAGATCCCGCCGTCGGACGCGACCATCCAGTAGCCCTTGGGCGCGGGTTCGGCGGCACCGGCCGGCACCGCACCGCCGGAGGTCAAGCCCGGGGTGACCCCGGCAAGCACAGCGACGGCGAGCGCGAGAGCGCGGCGCCGGAGGCGGGAGAGGGGCGAATAGTGCATTTCACTCCGTTCGGCACAGGCGGAGGCAGGCGGGGAGAGAGCCCTTGCTGACCTGAGTGAATTACGCCTTCTCCGGGCAGATCTCCTGCCTGGTCCTGGTCCTTGGGGATTCTCCGGGCAGATCTGTCGCCGAATCGGGTCCTTCTGGGGTCAGTTTGCCGGGAACATGGCGAATCCGGGGTGCGGGATTCCCTTGCCGCCGTTGAGCCGCGACTTCGGCAGGATGTTCTTGAAGGTGCCGCCGACGTAGAGCGCCTTCGGGCCGGCCAGCATGACCGTCGGCCCTTCGGCCGTGTCGGCCTGCGCCGTCCACTTCGGGTCGGACTTGCCCCGAAGGTCGAAGGCCACGAGGTGCCGATGACGCGTGCCGGTCTTGATACAGATGGTGGGGATCTTCTGGAGACACGGATCGTTGTGGTTGGGCACCTCGGCGTCGAAGTGGCCGCCGACGTAGACCCGCTTGTCGGTGGCGGTGACGGCGAGGACGTCGCCATCGACCCGTCCGATCCACACCGGCTTCTCGCTGCCGCCGGGCTTGAACGCCCCGATCCAGCCGCCGCTGCCGCCCTCGACGACGTAGGCCGTGTTCCCGTCGGGTGACATGGCGATGCGGATGGCCGGCCGGTCGTTGTCGGGAGCCCAGGAGTTGAGCCGGCCGTCGGAGGTGTTGAGGGCGATGAGGCCGCCGTACCGTTCGGCCTTCGGGTCGGCCGAGCGGGGCCGGCCGAAGTGTTCGAACGTCCCACCCACCATGAGAATCCGGCCGTTGCCGGCCACGGCGAGCGTGTCGACGACGCCCTGGCGGCTCTCGGTATAGGTGGCAGCCTTCTCGATGAAGGAACCGCCGTAGTTGGCCGGCGGGTTCCAGCCCGACACGAGGCTTCCGTTGTCGGCGTTGAGGGCCGCCACGCTGGGGAACTTCGTCGACCCGACCTTCAGGAACTCGCCGCCGATGAAGATCCGGCCGCCGCCCAGGACCATGGTGCGCACACCGGCATCAGGCGCCGGCGCCTTGAACGACTTGTCCAGCAACCCGGTCCGCAGGTCGAGGGCGGCGACACGGCTGGCGGCGCCGCCACCGATGCGGCTGAACCGGCCAGCGACATAGACCCGGTTGCGCTCGGGCGACACGACGATCGCCTCGACCGTCCCGTTGGGAGCTGCGTTGCGGGCGAAGGTCTGGTCGGAGGCGACCTTCCCGGTCGAGGCATTGACCTCGGCCAGGAACGGGGTCTTCGGCGTGATCGACTTACGGTTGCCGTCGACAAGGCCATGGAAGACGCCGCCGAGGAAGAGGCGGTTGCCGTGCAGGGCGAGGGCACGCACGTCCTCGGCGAAGTTGGCGTGCTCGGCGTTGCAGGGCGACTTGTAGCACAGCGTCCGGTGCGGGTGGTCGGGGTCCTTCGTCAGCATGGGCGGCGTGCCCACCGTCCCGGCCATCGGGTACGAGGAGTACAGCGGGTAGCTGGCGGCCCCCGCCGGGTCGACCCCGGCCGGCACGACCATCGGGCTCAGCCCGGTGAGCACGACGGCGATCAGGCGGCGGATGGAACGGGACGACGGGGACAAGCGTGACATGACACTCCGTTCAACACCCCAGGGGTGAAAGCGACGTTGAGGTGACGTTCACCACAACTACGCCCCATCCCGGCGTTACTCCTGCCAACCCGGACCAGCAGGACGAGCCGGACTACCCGGACATATCGCCCGCTTCGTCCGGCTCCCGCATCGCCTGACTGAAGACGTGGATCATCTGGGGTGGCGAGCGCTTCGGCTCGACCATCTGGCCGAGGGCGGTGGCCATCTGCCAGATCACCCGGCCGCCGGCGACCGCAAGGTCGGCCGGGTCCTGGCTGCGCAGGAGGACTTCGACCGCTTCGTCGTCGTTGGCGGCGACGGCGAGGGTGAGACTCAGAACGGCGGCGACGGCCTCGGGGTCCGGTTGCTC
>JAICGL010000282.1 GCA_025923175.1 Acidimicrobiia bacterium | reverse complement strand
TGCTGAATTGCGGCGTGCGGGAGAGGCTGAGCGCTCCGACCAGTGTCCGGCACGTGGCCTGGTTGCCCCGGTCGAGCCCAGACCCGTCGTTCAGGCGGGTGCCCTCGACCGGCACACCGAGACGGGCAAGTTCCTCGACGACCCGGACGGTCCCGCCGGCGGTGAGACCGGGACCGCCGTAGTTGCGGTCGAGTTCCTTCACGAGCATCTCGGCCACGTAGTTGTCGCTGGCCCGCAGCATCGCCGCCACCATCTCGCCCAGCGGCGCCGACCGGATGGTGGCGATCACCACGCCGTCCCCCGGGGCCTTGCTCCCGGCGGTCGGGCCGGCCAGTGAGACACCCCGATCGGTGAGGAGCCGGCCGAGAGCGTCGGCGGTGCTCATGGCGGGATCGGGTGACACTTTCTGGTTGGGGCCCCAGCCCGACAGGCCCTGATTCACGGTGAGTGCACCGAGCGAGCCGACTTCGGCTTCGCTGATGTAGGACGGCTTCCACGTCGGCACCGACCGCTGCGGCGGGTAGCGCGACTCGTCGGTCTGCAGCCCGCCGGGGATCGACCGCACACCGACGCTCACGAGCTCGTCGGCCAGAAGAGCCAGCGGCGTGATCGGCGCGTCGGCGGTGCGGGGCTTGGTGCTCAGGTACGCGGCGTAGTCCGGAGTGACGAGATAGGGGTCACCACCGCCGACCAGCCAGACGTCGTGGAGCTCGCCGTTCTCGACCGGGCGGGAGGCGACGACCTTGGTCTCGTAGCGGTAGTTCGGACCGAGGCGGGAGAGCAGCGCCGCGCCCACCAGGACCTTCTGGCTTGACGCCGGCACGAAGGCTGAACCGGCGTTGTGATCGAACACCGTCTTGATAGTGCCGTCGTCGTCCTCGACGACCAGGCAGCCGTTGACGCCGTTCATCGCCTGCTGCAGCGCTGTGGCCAGCGTGAGGGGGACGAGCGGCGGCGCGGGTTTGGGGGCCGGGGCGACTTGGAGCTTCGGTTCCGGCGGGGGAGCGGGACTGGTAGCGGTGGTGGGCGGCGCGGTGGTGACGGGAGCCGGGAGCGTGGTTGGCGGCGCGGTGGCTTCAGTCGGCGGGGGCGTCGTGTCGGGCGGCGGGACGAGGACCTGTTGCACCGCCGCAGCGTTGGCCGGCTTCTCCGTGCCGTCGGAGCGAGTGACCACGATGGCAAGGGCCGAAGCGGCCACCACGGTGGCAAGCGCTGCCAGGAGTCCGGGCTTGGCCCTCCAGCCTTTTCCAGCTTTGTCGGTCGGCGGCGTCGTCAGTGGCTCCACAGGTCGCAACCGTAAGGCACGCAAGGGCCAGACGGGGAGACCCTCGCGCAGAGTTGTACCTTCACCGTCTCACGGTGTCCTCAGAATTTTTCGATGGCGCGGGCCGTGGAGGACTGGTCGACATAGCTCCAACTCGGCGCTGGTGCAGGCGGCGCTGGGGGCCGGGGCCGGCGGTTCCCAGGCGTCGTCGGTCGCCGAGGCGGCCGCAATCGGGTCGCCCGGCGGAGTGTGGTCCCGACCATGAGCAGCGTCATGGCCAGCTTCAGCGACGTTGCGACGGCCGTTCCCGTCTTGGCCATTGATTGGCCCGACTCGCCTGTAGGCGCGCCGCTCGTGGCCCCGGACCCCGATCCCGCCGTGGCGGACGTGCCCGATGGAGCGCCTGCAGAAGCGCGGCCGGGACTCGACACCGAGGCCGGGCCCGCCCCGCCGGATGCGCCGCCAGTCGTGCCGCCGCCGGCGGTGGAGCCGCCGGGCGTGCCGCCACTGGTCGCTCCGCCGGCGGATGTGCCGCCGGGTGCCCCGCCGCTGGTTGCTCCGCCGCTGGCCGCTCCGCCGGGTGTGCCGCCGGCTGTGGCGCCGCTGGGCGCGCCGCCGGATGTGCTGCCGGGTGCGCTGCCGGGTGCGCTGCCGGGTGCGCCGCCGGATGTGCTGGCGCTGGGTGAGCCGCCCGTTGTCGCTCCGCCGGATGCTCCACCAGCGGAGCCTCCGCTCGGAGCCTTCCGGGAGCTACCGCTGCCTCGTCCGGACCGGCCTCCAAAGTTGCTGGATCCGGTGTCGTTGCCGTCGTCGTCCCCGTCGAGGGCGTCCGACCCTCCTCCATTTCGGGAGTTGCCGTTGCCGTTGCTGTCGCTGTCGGCGTCGCCGTTGCTATCGCCCGACCGTCTGCCTCCGCGGGAGTCGCCGTCGCCGTCGCCGTCGTCGTCGCCGCGCCCCCGATCGCCGTCGGACCTTTCGTTGTCAGACGCCCGGACCCCCTCGCCCTCCCGATCCCGGCCGTCGCCGCCATCTCGATGCTGCCGCCCCGCCGGCGGGCAGTCGCCTTCGACGCCCTGCTCGTCGTCGGGCCCCTGCCCGGGGACGCAGCACGGGTCGCCCTGCTCGGTCACGCAGGAGGGGCGCCGGCGCTCGTCCGTCTGCGCCAGGGCCCGGGTGGCCCAGGCACCGCTCGAGATGGCGAGGATTGCGAGCCATATCGGGACCAGGGTGAGTTTCCGCCTGTCCATCACCAACCGCCCCCGTGAGCGACTTTCCAGACTCCGCCCCCGAGAACGACTCGGGTAAGCACCGTCTACGTTAATGCTCCCGAGCCACAAAAGATACAAAAATCTTCAAAAAACGTGAAAATTCTCGCAAGTGATGTTGTTTCGCACGCCCGTACTTGTGTTTGCCATGATCACAACTGGGACGGTGGCAAGGGGGTTGGCGTGGCCGACAGCTACACGATCATCGACAATCGCACCGGCAAGAGCGTCGAGGTCCCCATCGAGCACGGGGGGATCTCGTCCAAGAAGATCCGGGAGCTGGACCCGAACATCTTCATCTACGACCCAGCCTTCCTGCAGACGGCGGCCTGCAAGAGCTCGATCACCTACCTCGACGGTGACAACGGGATCCTCCGCTACCGGGGTTACCCGATCACCGACCTGGCCGAGCAGTCCAGCTACCTCGAAGTCGCCTACCTGATCGTCCACGGCGAGCTCCCGTCCCGAGCCGAGTTCGAGAAGTGGACGCACGACATCACCTTCCACACCTACGTCCACGAGAACGTCCGCAAGCGGTTCATGGACGGGTTCCACCACGACGCCCACCCCATGGGCATCCTCGTCGCCACCGTCGGCGCCCTGTCGACCTTCTATCCCGAGGCCAAGAACATCTCGGATCCCGAGGTGCGGATGCGCCAGGTGGTGCGGCTCATCGCCAAGATGCCGACGCTGGCCGCCTTCGCCCACCGGTTCTCGGTCGGGTTGCCGTTCGTCTACCCCGACAACTCGCTCGACTTCCCGTCGAACTTCCTGTCGATGATGTGGAAGATCGCCGAGCCCCGCTACGAGGCCGACCCCATCCTGGCCCGGGCGCTCGACCAGCTGTTCATCCTCCATGCCGACCACGAGCAGAATTGCTCGACGACCGCCATGCGCGTCGTCGGCTCGGCCCACGCCGACCCGTTCTCGTCGACCGCTGCCGCCTGCGCCGCCCTCTACGGCCCGCTCCACGGCGGGGCCAACGAGGCAGTCGTGCGGATGCTGACCGAGATCGGCTCCTTGGAGAACATCCAGCCCTACGTCTCCGCCGTCAAGGAGGGCAAGGCCCGGCTTATGGGGTTCGGCCACCGGGTCTACAAGAACTACGACCCCCGGGCCCGGATCATCAAGGAGACGGCCGAGAAGGTGTTCGAGGTCACCGGCCGCAACCCGCTGCTCGACATCGCCCTCAAGCTCGAAGAGATCGCCCTCGCCGACGACTACTTCATCTCCCGCAAGCTCTACCCCAACGTCGACTTCTACTCCGGGCTGATCTATCAGGCGATGGGCTTCCCGGTGGACATGTTCCCGGTGCTCTTCGGCATTCCCCGGACGGCCGGGTGGGTGGCGCACTGGCTGGAGCTGCTCAGCGACCCCGATCAGAAGATCTCCCGCCCGCGTCAGCTCTACGTCGGGGCGGACGAGCGGCCCTACGTCCCGATCCGCGATCGCGCCTGACGCTCCGGTCCGGCGGAGAGCCGGGCCTTTAGGATCTCCTCGTGGCTGCGCCCAGGGGGATGAAGGTCGGTGGCGGCGTCGTCGCCCTGGTGCTGCTCGTCGGGGGATCCTTCCTGGCCGGGAAGTCGATGGTCGACTCGCCGAAGCAGCCGGCGGCGAGCGACCCGACGGCGACCACGGCCGCCTCACCCACGGCAGAGCTCGTCGAATTTCGCGACGACAAAAACGGGTGGGCCATCTCGTATCCGAGGAGCTGGAACCGACTCCAGCCGAAGGAGGCGGAGGTCGCGCTCGTCGTTTCGGAGAAGCCGGCCGAGCAGAACACCGGCGGATCGATCCTCGCCCGCGGTCTGACGCTGGCGGCGCCCGTCACCGAAGGGAACCTGGCGGCGGCCAAAGAGGTGACCGACGGGATCGTGACCGGGGATGGGATCCGGCACATCACCGAGCCGAAGGTCGTGAGCCAGGCGGGCCTGCCGGGCTACTTCTACTTCTACAGCTTCAAGGATCCTGCCTCGGGCCAGGAGGGAGTCCACAGCCACTACTTCCTGTTCAAGGGCTCGACGATGATCAGCTTCGTCTTCCAGGCGCTGCCCAAAGACGATTTTCAGCGGCTGGCTAACCTTTTTGACCAGGTGATCGGTACGTTCAGGCTTCTCTGATGAGACTCCGGTGAAGATTGGAACCATGAGAAAGCTGCTGGCTCCGCTCTGTGCCGCAGCGCTCGCCTGGCCGGCGACCGCAGTCGCCGATGACCTCGACGCCGGCGTATCAGTGACCTGCCGGGAGGAACGGGTTTCCGTTGCCCTCGCCCCTGACCGGCCGGCCGATCAGACGATCCTGACCAGGCTGTGCGCCCCGACTCCGGTGGCGGGCCGGGTGCTCCACGTCCTCATCAGCGGGGCGACCTACGGGTCGCTCGCCTGGGACTTCCCGTACCAGCCGGAGCGCTACTCCTACGTGCGGGCCCTGAACCGGGCCGGCGTGGCGACCCTCAACGTCGACCGCCTCGGCATCGGCGCCAGCAGCCACCCCGACTCGGCCGACGTCGACATCGAGTCGCACATCTTCATCTACCACCAGCTCATCTCGGCGGCCCGGGCCGGCGACTTCGGTGTGGCGTTCGACAAGGTGGTCATCGTCGGGCACAGCTACGGATCCGTGATCGCCTACGGCGTGGGGAACCGCTACGCCAACGAAGTCGACGGCGTGATCATCACCGGGCTCCAGCACGAGTTCGATCCCGCCTTCCTGCGGGAGTTCTGGGGAATGCTGCATCCGGCCAACGAAGAGGGGGGCCGCTTCGCCGCGCTCGACGACGGCTACCTCACGTCCCGCCCCAACCAGCGGCACCTGTACTACCGCTCCGAGGCGGCCGACCCGAAGGTGATCGCGCTCGACGAGGCGACCAAGGAGACCTTCACAATGGCCGACGCCCGCACGTTCCCGCCGGTGATGGGGGAGTCGAAGGGGATCCGGGCGCCGGTCCTCGACGTGATCGGGGAGTTCGACCGGTGGTTCTGCGCCGGCCAGTCCTGCTCCGGCCCGACCAGCACCACCTCACGGACCCGGGGCTCCTACGCCGACGACATCTGCTTCGAGCAGTACGTGATCCCCGGCGCCGGCCACGACGTGAACGTCCACTTCGAGTCGTACCGCTGGTTCGCCGTTGCCGCCGAGTGGACGAACCGGATGGTGCGGGACGGCGGCCCCTGCCGGGGTTAGCCTCCGGCGATGGCGGGCACCACCCCGTCCGACACGTCGGCCTGCTCCAGCATGTAGCCCCGCGACCGCACGGTCCGGATGGCCAGCCCGAGCGGGGCCAGACGCCGGCGAAGGCGGAGCACGTGCACGTCGAGAACATTGCGCCCGGGAGCGCTGCCGGGCCACACGGAGCGGCGCAGGGTGTCGCGGCCGACGACGGCGCCGAAGCGCTCGACGAGCGCATCGGCCAGGCGGGCCTCGACCGGGGGGAGCGAGACCCAGCCTG
>JAICGL010000281.1 GCA_025923175.1 Acidimicrobiia bacterium | reverse complement strand
AGACCGTGTTGAGCTCGAGGCCGCGCATGAGGTCCTTGAGCTCGCTGTACCCGCCGCCAAGCCGCGCCCGGACCTTCATCCACTCCGGCCGCCGGCCCTCGACCGCCTCGGTGACCCCGGCCTCCTCCCGCCGCCGGATCAGCCGGACCGGTGTCGCCCCGGACGCAGTCGTCCGCCGCCCCGCCTCGACAAACTGGCGTTCCTCCCCGCGCTCATCCCGCGGTGAGGAACGCCGGTTCGGCTCTTCTGCGGTCGGTTCCGCCACGCCGCCGTTCTGGCGTTCCTCACCGCGCTCATCCCGCGGTGAAGTACGCCGGTTTGAGGAAGCCTGGAGGGTGAAGGCGGAAAGGTCGCTCGACCGTTCCTGCCAGACCACGTCCTGGCGTTCGACCTCGGCGCCGGGGGCGAACTCTTCGGCGAAGCGGGCGACGACCGTGTCGACCACGGTGCGCATGTCGACGGGCCGGCCGAGAATCCGGGTCATCGACGTCACGCTGCGGTCGCGGATCCCACAGGGAACGATGTGGCCGAACATCGCGAGGTCGGGATCGACGTTGAGGGCGAAGCCGTGCATGGTGCGGCCCCGCGTCACCTTGACCCCGATGGCGGCGATCTTCTCCGCCGCACCGGACGGCGTCGGCGCCCACACACCGGTCAGGCCTTTCTCCACGCCGGCCTCGATCCCGAGATCGGCGAGTGCGGCGATCAGCACCGCTTCGAGGCGGCGGACGTACTGCACGACGTCGCGCAGCCCGTCCCGCCACTCGGGCAGCGTCACGATGGGATAGCCGACGAGCTGGCCCGGACCGTGATACGTGACGTCGCCGCCCCGGTCGGCCGGTTCGAGATCGGCGCCGACATCGGCCGGCGGCACCAGCAGGTGCGCCATGTCGGCCTGCCGGCCGAGCGTGTAGACGTGCGGATGCTCGAGCAGCAGCAAGTAGTCATCCGCCGCGCCACCGTGAAGAGCTTGCTGCAGGCTCAGAGCCTCCCGATACGGGACACGCCCGAGCCAGCGGGCCCTCAACAGCCCCGTCACGCCAGCTCCGCCTCCCAGTCGCGAGTTTCGATGATCTCCTGGATGTGGCGGAGGAACTTGGAGGCGTAGGCGCCGTCGATCGCACGGTGGTCCCAGCTCATGGCCACCGTCCCCACCGGGTGGATCGCGATCGAATCGCCGGCCGGGGTCTCCACCACGACCGGCCGCTTCTTGATGCCATCGGTCGACAGGATGGCCACCTGCGGCTGGTTGATGACCGGCGCGGAGATCAGCGTGCCGTAAGGACCGGGGTTGGTGATGGTGAACGTCCCGCCGGTCACGTCGTCGGGAGTGAGCTTCTTGCTGCGGGCCCGCTCGGCCAGGTCACGGATCTCGCGGGACAGCTGCCGCAGCCGCTTGCCCTCGGCGTTCTTGATGACCGGCACGATCAGGCCGCGCTGGTCGAGGTCGACGGCGATCCCGAGGTTCACGTAGTGGTGGACGGTCAACTGGTCCTCCCCCACGCTGGCGTTCAGGTGCGGGAACTCCGCTAGGGCGTCGCACACCGCCCGGGCCACGAACGGCAGGTAGGTGAGCGAGAAGCCCTCCCGCTCCTTCCACTCCTGCTGGTGGGCGGAACGGGACCGCTCGACGCTGTTGAAGTCGACCTCGACGGCGGTGAGCACATGCGGCGACGTGTGCTTCGAGCGGACCATGTGCTCGGCCGTCCGGCGACGCATGTTGTCGAACGGAACGACCTCGTCCTCGCCGGCCCGCGGCGCTGGCCCCGTCGCCTTGGCGGCCGCCGGGGCGGGAGCCGCGCTCGGCGCCGGAGCGGCGGGCGCTGACTGGGCGGGTGCCGATTGCGCGGGAGCCGACGACGCGGCGGCCGGCTGGCGGGTGGAGCCACCCTGCTTGTCGATGTGGGCGAGGACGTCGCTGCGGGTCACCCGCCCGCCTTCGCCGGTGCCGGGAATCTGGCTGGGGTCGAGGTTGTGCTCGGCGACGAGCCGGCGGACGACCGGGGAGAGCAGCATCCCCGAACCGTGGCCGTTCCCGCTCTCGGGGCCGGGTGCTTCCGGCTCTTCGGCAGGCTCGCCGGGCGCTTTGGACGGCGCCTCTTCAACCTTCTCGACGGCTTGGACCGGTTCCGGCTCGGCCTTCGGCTCCTCAGTGGCCGGCGCCTTCTCGGCGGCCGGCGGCTCCGCTTCCTGCTCCTCGGCGGCCGGCGCCTCCTGCTCCGGCTGCTCCTCAGCCGCCGGCGCCTCCTGCTCCGGCTGCTCCTGGGCGGCGGGCGCCTCCGACTTCTCCTCGGCAGTCTCGGAGGGCGCCTCGGCTTCGGCGGTCTCGGTGTCACCGCCGCCGCCACCGCCTTCGGATGGCGGGGCGTCGCCCAGCACGGCCAGCTTGGTGCCGACCGGGACCGTCTCCCCTTCGGGCACGAGGATCTCGACGAGGTATCCGCCGCCTGGCGCCGGCACCTCGGAGTCGACCTTGTCGGTCGACACCTCGAAGATCAGCTCGTCAGGGGCGACCTCGTCGCCGACCTGCTTCAGCCATCGGGTGACGGTGCCCTCGGTGACGGTCTCTCCGAGCTGGGGCATGGTGATGTCCACTGCGCTGCTCCTTGCCTTGCTCTAGCCGTGCAGGCTGCGACCGGTGAGGGAGAGGGCGGTTTCGCCGAAGACCTCGGACAGCGTCGGGTGTGGATGAACAAAGGCGGCCACCTCTTCGGGCAGCGCCTCCCAGTTGACAGCCAGGTAACCCTCGGCCAGCAGCTCGGTGGCCCAGGGGCCGGCGATGTGCACGCCGAGGATCGGGCCGTCCTTCTCGGCAACGACCTTCACGATCCCGTCCGATTCGCCGATGATCAGCGCCCGGCCGTTGCCCATGAAGCGGTGGGTCGAGACCCGGATGTCGTAGCCCTTCTCTTTGGCCTGGGCTTCGGTCAGACCGCAGAAGGCGACCTCGGGGTGGCAGTAGATGCCCCATGGCACCTTGGCGTAGTCCATCGGCAGAACCGGCTCGCCGAGGATCGCCTTGATGGTGATGATGGCCTCGGCGAACCCGACGTGGGCCAGCTGCGGCGTGGCCACCAGGTCGCCCACGGCGTAGACGCCAGGGACCGACGTGCGCATCAGCCCGTCGACGGTGACGAAGCCCCGGTCGTCGACCTCGACGCCGGAGTCCTCGAGCCCGATGTCGCCGGAGCGGGCCGCCCGCCCAACGCTCACCACCACGAGATCGACAGCAAGCTCCTCGTCGCCTTTGCCGGCGTCGTAGTGCACGGTCACACCTTCGCCGTTGCGCTCGGCGCCGCTGACCTTCACCTTGGCGAGGACCTTGATGCCCCGCTTCTTGAACGCCTTCACGACAACATCGGCGGCGTCCTTGTCGACACCGGTGAGGATCTGGGGCAGCGCCTCGAGGACGGTGACGTCGCTCCCGACATCGCCCAGGAACGAGGCGAACTCGCAGCCGATGGCGCCGCCGCCGATGACCGCCACCCGGGCCGGCACATGGTCGAGGTTGAGCACGTGATCGGAATTCATGATGCGCTCGCCGTCGATCTCGATGCCCGGAAGGCTGCGCGGGCTCGACCCGGTTGCCAGCACGAGCGCCTTGGTCCCGGTGATCTCCGTGCCGTCGTCGACCCGCAGGGTCTTGGCAGCGGCGTCGACCACCGTCCCCCGACCGTTGAACGTCGTGACCTTGCGGCCCTTGAGCACCGACTCCAGGCCCTTGGTGAGCCGGTCGATCACCTGCTGCTTGCGCTGCTGCGACACCGACAGGTCGAGGACGGGCTGGCCCGCCTCCACGCCGAACTCCTTGGCCCCGGCCACCGTGCGCACGACCTCGGCGGTCTGCAGCAACTCCTTGGCCGGGATGCAGCCCCGGTGCAGGCATGTCCCGCCCACCCGGGCCTCTTCGATCATGCCGACCGACAGCCCGGCGGCGGCGCCGTACAGCGCGGCGGCGTACCCGCCGGGGCCGCCACCGAGGACGACGACATCGAATTCCTGCGCCACGAGACCTCCTCGAGCAATACGCTCCGACCTGCAGCATAGGGCCGCCGAAACCGGGCCCTCGCTTCGACGTTTCGAACGTCAGTTTGGAATCCGGGCTCTTCCTTTCGGGGGACACCCCCGAACCCCCGGGCCACGCTCGGGGGCCAGCGAACCGCTCCCCAACCTTGCCGATCTCACCCTTGGGGAGTCACCATGGCCATTGATGAACGCGCCCGCCACGAGCTCTATCTCCGCCTCGAAGAGCACCTCGGCCCCGAGGCGGCCACAACGCTGATGGAACACCTCCCGCCGACCGGCTGGGCCGACGTCGCAACGAAACGCGACCTCGACCACCTCGCAGCTCTCACTCAGCGCGATCTGGACTCCGTCCGAAGCGATATCGACAAGCTGGGCGGCCAGGTGCGACTCGAAATGCGCGACCTCGCACTCGAGCTGCAGAAAACGCTCTCCAAGAACAGCTGGTTGATCGTGTTCACGATGTTCAGTGCCACAGTCGCCGCAGCCCTCTCGGCGATTGGATTGCGTTGAGGAGGTCGGTGCCTCACTCCTCTTCGCCCTACTGACCTATCTCCTGACCTGAGGCGACTCAACCGGCCATCATGAACTGGATGGCGGAGGCGGCCAGGATCACCAGGCCGGTGATCAGGGCGATGATGATCAGGTAGCGGGTGCTCATGGCTGCTCCATGATCCCTCAGGGGGATCGTCGGGGCCGCAATCGCCGGGTGTCGGAGGGACGGGTAGGCTGGCGGCGTCGCAGGGGAGTCCGGCGAACCGGGCTGAGAGGTGGCCGAACCTGCAAGGGCGTGGCCACGACCCTCGAACCTGATCCCGTTCATACGGGCGGAGGGAGCGCCGCATGTCGACAGGGCCAATGTCCCCGCAAGACCCCCTTGTGATCGCCGGGCGGGCGTTTTCGTCCCGGCTGCTGCTGGGGACGGGCAAGTTCCCGTCGTCGGCCGTGATGGGGGCCGCCGCCAAGGCGGCGGGGTCCGAAGTTGTCACCGTTGCGCTTCGGCGAGTGGATCTCGACGCGGGCGAGGACGACGACATCCTGTCCGCACTCGACACCGACGAGATCCTCATCCTCACCAACACGTCGGGGGCGGTCGACGCCGACGAGGCCGTGCGCCTCGCTCGCTTGGCCCGGGCAGCCGGGCTGCCGGAGTGGATCAAGCTCGAGGTGACCCCGGACCCGCGCTACCTCCTGCCCGACCCGGTGGAGACGCTGAAGGCCGCCGAACGGCTGGTGGCCGAAGGGTTCGTCGTGCTGCCGTACATCAACGCCGATCCCGTTCTGGCCAAGCGTCTCGAAGAGGCGGGATGCGCCACGGTCATGCCGCTCGGGTCGTGGATCGGCTCCAATCAAGGCCTGCGGGCTCGGGCGGGCATCGAGATCATCGTCGAGCAGGCTCTGGTGCCGGTGGTGGTCGACGCCGGCATCGGTGCGCCCTCGCACGCCGCCGAGGCGATGGAGCTCGGCGCCGACGCCGTCCTCGTCAACACGGCGATCGGCACCGCCGCCGACCCGGTCGCCATGGCCGCCGCCTTTCGCCTGGCCGTCGTGGCCGGCCGCGCCGGTTACCTGGCCGGCTTGCCCGCCGCCGGCTCCACTGCGACAGCCTCGTCTCCGCTGACCGGCTTCCTCGACGCCCCCGCCCCCGTCCCGACGGGCCGCTCCTCGTGACCTCCACTGCCATCGCCCTGTCGACGCGGCCCGACGGTGTGCCGGAGGGCACCGCCGCGGCGGACCTGCAGACCGTTGATCTCCACGGGCTGCGCGGGTTTGCCGCCACGGCCACCGCAAGCGATGTCGACCGCTCCCTCGGCAGACAACGACGCGATCTCGCCGACTTCGCCGCGCTGCTGTCGGAACCCGCCGCAACACGACTCGAGGAGATGGCGGCACTGGCCCGCCAGACGACGCTGCGCCGCTTCGGGCGGACGATGCATCTCTTCGCCCCGCTCTATCTCTCCAACGAGT
>JAICGL010000280.1 GCA_025923175.1 Acidimicrobiia bacterium | reverse complement strand
CGTCGGGCAAGGGCTACTGGCTCGTCGCCTCCGACGGAGGAGTCTTCGCCTTCGGTGACGCCAAGTTCTACGGGTCCACCGGCGCCATCAAGCTCAACAAGCCGATCGTCGGCATGGCTTCCTCGCCGACCGGGAACGGCTACTGGTTCGTTGCGTCCGACGGCGGTGTCTTCGCCTTCGGTGACGCCAAGTTCTACGGGTCCACCGGCGCCCTCAAGCTGGCCATGCCGATCACCTCGATGGCCACCACCCCGTCCGGCAACGGCTACTGGTTCACCGCATCCGACGGCGGCATCTTCGCCTTCGGTGACGCCAAGTTCTACGGTGCCGGTCCCGACCGCCCGGCCAAGGCTCCCCGCACCGTGACGGCCATGTACCCGACTCCCGACGGTGCCGGCTACTGGCTCGCCAGCTCGACGGGCGAGCTCCTTGCCTTCGGGAACGCCGCCGACCTCGGTGGCCTTTCCGGGGCCCTGGCCAAGCCGATCGTCGGCATGACGGCCGTGCCGGCCAGCGCCGTCGGCGTGCCCGGCCCGAACCCCACCGGCCCGAACCCCACGACCACCGGCCCGACGACGGGGACCACGCTGCCGCCGTACTCCGGCCCGATGCGGTTCTCCTCCACGGCTCTGCACTCGTGGGGGACGCCGCCCGACCCGAATAAGAGCCGCATCAGCAACACGGCGACCACCGAGGCCGCATGCGCGAACGTGGACGGCGTCTGGGAGAACGGGCAGTGCCGGGTGTTCCCCTACGCCCAGAAGGTGGCCGATATGGTCGAGATCGGCAACCGGGTCTACATCGGAGGCTCGTTCAAGGACCTCCACAAGAACGACCACAACAAGACCCCGACGATGTCGGGTCTGCCGATGGACTACCTGGCCGAGCTCGACACTGACGGCAATGCCGTGCCCGGGTCGGCGTTCAACGCCAAGGTCTCGTTCGACGGCCCGGTTCGGGCGGTCGACCGCTCTCCCGACGGGAAGCGCCTCTACGTCGGCGGCGAGTTCAACAAGGTGAACGGCGAGAACCGTGGCCAGCTCGTGGCCCTCGACCCTGCCACCGGCGAGATCGACCGGACGTTCAACCCGCCAACGCCGAACCGCTACGTCTCGTCGATCGCCGTGCACGGTTCGCAGGTCTACGTCGGTGGAGCGTTCGAGCAGATGGGCTCGACGCCCCGAAGCGGGGTGGCGGCGCTCAACCTCGACGGCACCCTCAACGTCCAGTTCGTGCCGCCGCCGCGGTACCAGGGCCGGCTCGAGGGCCAGACCGCAACCCCCAACGAGAACCCCACTACCGAGGTCAACGGCCTCGTCGAGAGCCTGCTCGTGACCCGCATGGGCCGCTACCTCCTGGTCGGCGGGACCTTCATGCACTTCGGCTACGACCACACGGCCGACCCGAAGCACCTGCACGCCGGCCTCATCGCCCTCGACCCGACCACCGGCGCCCTCGCCACCTGGCAGCCGTCGCAGAGCAGCAGCGACAGCAAGCGTCGCCCGGCGTTCGGGATGGCCAACTACAACGGCAACCCCCGGGACGTCGGCATCAACGGCGATGAACTGTTCTTCGCCGCCACCGGCGGTTCCGGCGGGCGTGTGATCGGCTGGATCGCCGGCGGCACCAAGGAGACCCCGCTGTGGCGGGGCGGCACCGACGGCGACGCCATGGCCGTGGCGGTGACGCACGACCGTGTCTACCTCGTCGGCCACTTCGACCACGCCGTGGTCGACCCCCACGATCCCTGCCTCGAATACGGCCCGCTCCCGAACGGTGGCAACGGCGTCCTCTGCGACCAGGAGACCCCGCGCCGCCACCTCGTCGCCTTCGACGTTCGCGGCGAGCGCGACAGCACCGGGAAGAACACCGGCAAGGCCATCCTCGATCCGACCTTCACCGCCCAGGCCAACACCAGCGAGGGTCCGTACGCCATCCAGCTCGGCGCCAACCGGATGTACGTCGGTGGCAACTTCACCGAGGTGGCCAATGCACCCGTCGCCAGCGGCGCCCCATCCATCAAGCAGGCGGGCTTCGCCGCTTACCCGCCGCAGTAGCAGTCCCAACTCTCCCGAACTGACGGGCCCGCCTCCGAATAAAACCGGAGGCGGGTCCGTCTTTGCGTTGGGGCTCGTACTGGACGCGCTTGCCAGGGGGCTCCGGGTCCGGTAACGATGCAGGTGCCTGCTGGGGCTCTGGGGCGCAGCTTGGGGAGAGCTAGGGGGAGCCGCAGTGACGAAGGCTGTGAGTGTCGCATCCGCTGTGCCGACCGCGCCCGCCCTGCCGGGCTCACCACCCGTCGCCACACCGCCGGAGGAGGAACGGCGCCGCGTCGCCAGGCTGTTTGCCCGGGCGGGCTTCGGAGCCAGTGTCGACGAGATCGACCAGGCGGCCGCCAAGGGCTACGCCACTGCCGTCGAAGAGCTGCTGGTCTTCCCGCCGGCCGCCGGCCGCCCCGACGAGGCGACCGTGCTCGCGCTGGAGGCCGGCGCCCCGGCCGGTGAGTCGGAGGCCTTCAGCATGGCGACGTTCCAGCGGTGGTGGCTCGACCGCATGTCGGCCACCCGCTTCCCGCTGGAGGAGAAGCTCACCCTCTACTGGCACAACCACTTCGCCACCGGGTTCTCCAAGGTCAAGCGCCCCAAGGCGATGGTGGCCCAGAACCGCCTGCTGCGCGACCACGCCGGCGGCAACTTCCGGGCGCTGTGCAACGCCATCACCGCCGATGCGGCCATGCTCATCTGGCTCGACGGCAACCTGAACCAGAAGATCCTGCCCAACGAGAACTACGGCCGCGAATTCATGGAGCTCTTCACGCTCGGCCGTGACCGCTACACCCAGGAAGACGTCCGGGAAATGGCCCGGGCCTTCACCGGGTACACCACCGACGGGCAGGGCCGGGCGCTCTACCACCCCGAACTCCACGACGACGGCGACAAGACGGTCCTCGGTCAGACCGGCAAGTGGGGCGCCACCGACATGACCGACATCGTCCTCGATCGTCACCCCGATGGGCATGTCGCCGCCCGCTACGTGTCGGCCCGTCTGGCCGGCTTCCTCTACAAGCCCGTCCCCGAGCCCGAAGTCGTCGACGCTATGGCTGCGGCCTTCGTGGCGTCGAACTACGACATCAAGGCGATGGTCAAGGCCTTGCTGCTCCGGCCGGAGTTCAGCGACGGGCCCGGGCTCACTATCAAGTCGCCGGCCGAGTACATCGCCGGCACGATGCGCCTCCTCCGCCTCACCGGGGCACCGACGCCGTCGTCCCAGCCCCGCCGCAGGAGCCTCGACGAGATCTCCTCGGCCTGTGCCGACATGGGCCAGGAGCTGTTCGAGCCACCCGACGTGTCGGGCTGGAAGGGCGGGGCGACGTGGGCCAACACGGCCGCCACGCTCGCCCGCTACAACTTCGCCGCCCGCATCGGGAAGCTGGTCACCGACGACGCCGTGCGGACGGTGCTCGACATGGCCGGCGGCCAGCCGCGCGATACCGCGCCGCTGTGGATGCACCGGCTCGGGCTGTTGTCGCTGCTCCCGTCCACCCAGGCCGCCATCGATCGGTACCTCGAAGCCTCGACAGCAGCCAAGACCGACCCGGGGGTGCGCGCCCGGGGGGTCCTCACGCTCCTGTTGGCCTCTCCCGACTTCAACCTGAGGTGAGTGCGATGCCCGATCAGAGCTCTCTTTCGCGGCGGCAGTTCCTCGAGGTGGCCGGCGGTGCGCTGGCCGTCTACACGACCAGCCCGCTGTGGCTGCGCCTGGGGGCGGCGGGTGCCGAGCCCGCTCCGTCCAGTGGACGGAAGCTCCTGGTCCTGCTGCTCGAAGGCGGCAACGACGGGCTCAACACCGTGGTGCCCTATGGCCAGTCGGCCTACTTCGAGAAGCGCCGCACCCTGGCCTACACGCCCGAGGAGATCATCAAGCTCTCCGACTCGTCCCAGATCGGGCTGGCGCCGACGCTGCCCAAGCTGGCCAAGCACTACGAGGCCCGCAAGGTCGGCATCGTCCAGGGCGTCGGCTACGACAAGCCCACCCTGTCGCACTTCGAGTCGATGGACATCTGGCAGACGGGCCGGCCCAGGCACGACCTCGCCACCGGCTGGCTCGGCCGCTATCTCGACCGCAGCCCGGCGGAGGCCAGCGTGGTGCGGGCGGTGGCCATCGACAACCGGCTGCCCACCGTCCTCGTGGGCGGTGAGCAGAGCGGCGTGGCCGTCCCTTCGTTCAACGGCTTCACGTTCTTCGACGGGAGCGACGCCGACCCGGCGTCGGAGCCCCACCGGCTCCACGAGGCTTTCCTTCAGTTCGCCGACGCCCCGCTGACAGACGGGCCGGCCAAGGCGCTTCTGGCCAGCGAACGGGCCACGGTCCAGGCTGTGCGGGCCATCCAGAAGCTCGGCGACCCGAAGGCTGGGGAGGGTGACCAGCCTCCCCAGAAGCAAACGAAAGCGCCGGCGACGCTCGCCGAAAAGGTATCGATGGCGATGAAGCTGCTGTCGTCCGACCTTGGCGTCGAGATCGCCATGGTGTCGCTCGGCGGCTTCGACAACCACGCCGCCGAGGAGGGCAACCACCCGAAGCTTCTGACCGAGGTCGACAACGCCATCGACCAGTTCATGACCGACGCGGCGGCCACCGGCAAGGCGGGCGACTATCTGCTGATGACGTTCTCCGAGTTCGGCCGCCGGGTCGAGGAGAACAGCTCCGGGACGGACCATGGCACGGCGGCGCCGTTGTTCGTGGTGGGCGAGGGCGTGGCTGGCGGCCTGTACGGCGAGCAGCCGAGCCTGACCAACCTGGACGGCAACAAGAACCTCATCCGCACGGTCGACTTCCGCGAGGTCTATGCCACTGTCCTCGACGGGTGGCTGCGGAAGGTCCCGGCCGCCGAGGTCCTCGGCACGAAACCGTCCGACGGGCTCCACCCGGTGGGGTTCCTTCGTTGAGAGCTGTTCGCCTGTTCGTGGCGGGGGTGCTGGTGCTCGGCCTGGCGGCTGGGCCCGGTGCCTCCGCCGCCCCCGCCGCTGAGTCAGGGGATGCGAGGCCCGCGGCGGGAGCCACCGTCTCGGATGTCGTCGTGGGGTTCACGTTCCTGCTCGGTTCGGCGAGCCTCAACGCTCCCGGCCAGGCACTCCGGATCCGCACCGGCGACACCGTCGAGTGGACCAACCTCGACCCCGTGGCCCACAGCATCTCCTTCGCCGCCATGCCGAATGTGCTGTACCTCAAGAAGCCGGGAGACAAGGCGTCGATGACGTTCACCCAGGCCGGCTTCTACCGTTACAGCTGCCCCGAGCACCCCGAACCCCCCGGCATGCAGGGCCTGGTCTTCGTAACCGACTAGGCCCTAGCGCCCCGGAGGGGGCGGTGGCGCGGGAGGTTTCGGCTGCGGTGCCGGCGACGGGCCCGGCTCCGGGCCGGGCGAGGGCCCCGGATCGGGTGCGGAGGGCGGCTTCGGCGGCGTGGCGTCGGCCTTCGTCTGGAAGGACCACTCGTGGTCGGTCGGCATCGCGTTGCCCACGAGGTCGCGCACCCCGGCCATGATCATGGCTTTGTAGGCGCCGAGCGGCAGCAGGCCCCGGTCGGGCCGGAGCCTGGCCTTGCGGGTGGCCGGGTCGTAGCTCACCTTCCCCGTCACCACCTCACCGGTCGCCTCGGCGACGAGCTTGAACGTCTCGTCGATGACGCTGGCCGGGTCGACCGCCTCGGAGAAGGTGGCGGTGATCTCCGTCCCGGTCGACGCGTCGTTGGCGCCGTCCTTCGGATTGGTGGCCATCACCTGGGGGCCGGTGGTGTCGACGACCCAGTCGCGCCGGGCCGGGGTCGGGTCCGGGCGGCCGCCGGTGCCGACGGCCCGCACCTCGAAGCTGTGCTTTCCGTCGGGCAGCCCCGGAAGGGTGAGCGGTGACGAGCACGACTGCCACTTCTGCCGGCCCAGGCGGCACTCGAACCCGCTGGTCTTGCCGGCGGCGGTGAAGACGAAGTTGGCGTCCCTGTCGGCGACAGTCTTCTGCGGCCCGGATTCGATGATCGTGT
>JAICGL010000279.1 GCA_025923175.1 Acidimicrobiia bacterium | reverse complement strand
CGCCTGGGCTAACGCCCTGGCCGCTGCGGCCTGAAGCAACACGCGAAAGCGGGGAGCCCTGGGGAAGGCTCCCCGCTTTCGTTTGGGGGGGTACTTGTGCGGGCGAGCGGTTACTCGGGCTTGCCGCTCCCGGACGGGAGGGTACGGCCGCTGTTCTCCGCGCCGGTGTCGATGCTGCCGGCGGGCGTGTCCGGCTTGGCCGGAGCGTCCTCGGGCTTGCCGTTCTCGCCGTTCTTCTCGTCGCCGCGGCCGTTGTTCGCGCCTTCGGTGCCGGGAGGAGTGGTCTCGTCGCCGCCCTGGCCCTTGTGCTCGGTAGCGGAGTGGCACTTCCCGTCGCTGGCGATCTTGCAGACTTCCTGGCCCATCGGGCCGGACTCGGCGGTGCGGGCGTCCTTGATGCCCTTCACGACGCCCGACATGCCCTTGGGCTCCTCGCCGGTGGTGTCGTCGCCGGGGGTCTCGTCAGCCGGCTTGTTCTTGTCCTTGTCCTTGTTGTCCTTGCGGTGATCGGCCGACTTGCCGCGCGGGATGTCGATCCCCACGTGGCTGACGGCCTCGGACACGACGCTCTGGGCCGGGTCAGGCAGCGAACCGGTGCCGGCGGCGGCACCGGTGGCCGTGAGGCCGAGGACGGCCACGGCCGTGGCTGCCACAGCTTTTCCGGCCAGAAGCTTGCCGAGCATGGATTTCCTCCGTGAAATCTCGGGGGTGGGGGTCGCGTCCTGAATCATCCCCACCATGGCGGAGACGGTGATGGCGGCGGCGTCCTCGTCGACCTGGCCCAGGGGGAGTTGGGCAGCCGATTTCAGGAGGCCGGCAACGGTGCCGTACCCGGGGGGCGCATCGTCGGGGTGCACGAGGCCCTGGAGCAGCCGGGAGGCGCTGTCTTCGTCGAGGGTGTGGCGGTTCGGACGCATCTCCCGGGCAATCGACGGTTCGTCCATGAGCGTTACACCTCGTCCATCGGGTCGTTGTCCAGCCGCTCGGCCAGGCGACGAAGAGCGCGGTGCTGGAGGACCCGGACGGTCCCCGCCCTGCGGCCGGTGATGGCCGCCACCTCATCGACGGGAAGCCCGGCCACCACCCTGAGCAGGACGATCTCGGCCTGATCCGGTGGCAGGAGCTTCACGATCCGGCGGACCGCCTCGTCGCCGGCAACGGCGGCGATCACCTCACCGGCAGGATCGTCGTCGGCCGGAAGCTCGAGGGAGCCCTCGTGAGCCTCACCTTCGACAGGGTGGAGACTGCGGGTGCGGGGCCGCCGGGCCGAGACCCGGTGGTGGTCGATCAGCCGGCGGTGGGCGATCGTGAACACCCACGACCGGAAGGCGGTCTCGTCACCCGAAAAGTTCGACAGTCCCCGGGCGACGGCAATCCACGTCTCCGAAGCGAGATCCTCGGCGTCGTCGCCGGCGCGGGCGCGGAGATAGCCGACAACGGCCGGGTGGAGCCACCGGTAGAGGACCGCGACCGCCCACTCCCCGCCGTCCTGAGCGGCGGTGAGGATCCCCGGGAACTGGTCCCCGAGGGAATTTCGGGTGGTGGGTGTCGCCACGCTGGTCTCCAGCCGTGAGGTTTCGACCCTTTCTTCATCGGCTGGAGGGGCCTGGCGCTTGAGGCTGCAAGAACCCCGGCTGTTCCTAGACTGAGGCCGCGATGTTCTGGACCTTGCTGAAGGTGCTGGTGGCGATTGTCGCCTTTTTTTGTATCTACCTGGCCGGGACGTTCGTCGTCCGGTCGTTCATGCACCCCCCGCCGGCGCAGCCGGAGGTCGGCCGCCTGCGGAGAGTGAACTACCGGTACCGGTGCACCGTTTGCGGCACCGAGGTCACGATGACCGCGGCGCCGGAAGACGAGGTCCCCAATGCCCCCCGCCACTGCCGGGAGGACATGATCCTGGTCGTGGAGGGTGGCGAGTACTGAGGCGATTGCCGGCCGGTGTCAGCGGTACTGCGTGGCGAGCAGGAAGCCGGCGGTGATGAACCCCAGGCCGAGGAAGAGATACCCGTTGCTGGCGTCGCCGGGGAGCAGGTTGAGATAGTTCAGGATGATGATCAGGACGCCGAGGCCGAAGCCGGTGAACATCAGGACGGGGACCCAGGGAGGGCTCGGCGGCGCCTTCTTGGGCGGCGGCGGCGTGTACCGCGACCGCTTGCTCTTCGACCGAGGCATGGTTCGAGGATAGTGCGCGGCCGGCCCGGTCCAACGGCTGTGGCCGGCTTTGTCGGCTTCTTGCTGATGACGGCCCTCCTCAATCCCCTCCCGGGCCGGGTCAGCGTCCTGGCGCCGGAGCAGGAGCGGCTGGCGTCGCTCATCCGGACGGAGCAGAGCCGCTCGTCGGAACTCCGTTTCACCGCCGACGACCTGCGCCGCCAGGTGGCGGGGATTCAAAGGGCCCGGGGGGCGCCGGCCGGGCCGTCAGAGGCGCTGGCCACCATGCGGGAGCGGATGGGGTTGGTGGCCGCCGAGGGGCCGGGGCTGGTCGTGGCCCTCGACGACTCGACGTACGAGGAGTCGCCGTCGGGCAACCTCAACGACCTGGTCATCCACTCCCAGGACGTCCAGGCCGTGGCCAACGGGCTATGGGCGGCCGGAGCCGAGGCGCTGGCGGTCAACGGGCAGCGGGTCGTGCCGACGAGCGCCGTGCTGTGCGTCGGCAACACCCTGCTGATCAACGGCACGGTGCACTCGCCGCCGTTCCGCTTCACGGCCCTGGGCGCGAACCTGCAATCCGCCTTCATGAGCGACCCGCTGGTGAAGCGCTTCGCCGAGGACGCCGACCGCTTCAAGCTGGGCTTCAAGGTCGAAGCCCGGGACCGGCTGTCTGTCCCCGCCTACGCCGGGACCGCGAAGGCCCGCTTCGCCCGGGCGGGCTGATCACGTGCTTCGGGCGGTACCTTCTCTGTCGATGGGTCTCGTCCTCGTCATCGACAACTACGACTCGTTCGTCTACAACCTCGTCCAGTACCTGGGGGAGCTGGGTTCCGATCCGCTCGTATACCGGCACGACGACGCGACGCTCGAGCAACTCGTCGATCTGGAGCCGGCGGCGGTGCTGGTGTCTCCCGGCCCCGGCCGCCCGGAGGACGCCGGCGTGTCCAACGCCGCCATCGACGAGTTCGGCCGGCGCGGCGTGCCGGTGCTCGGCGTGTGCCTCGGCCACCAGTGCATCGGCCAGCTCTACGGCGGCCGGGTGGTCCGGGCCGGCCAGGTGATGCACGGCAAGACGTCGATGATCAGCCACTCGGGAGACGGCCTCTTCGCCGGCCTGCCGAACCCGTTCGAGGCCACCCGGTACCACTCGCTGGTGGTGGAGCGCGACTCCGTCCCCGACTGCCTGGAGATCACCGCCGAGACGGAGGACGGCATCATCATGGGTCTCCGCCACAAGGAGCTCCCGGTGGTCGGCGTGCAGTTCCACCCCGAGTCGATCTTGACCGACGGCGGCCACAAGCTCCTCGAGAACTTTCTCGCCCTCACCCCGACCCGCTGACGCCACCTTCTGGCGTTCCTGACCGCGGCCATCGCGCGGTGAAGAACGCCAGTTGATTGGCGTCAGCTGGCCCGCTCGTTCTGGCGTTCCTGACCGCGGCCATCGCGCGGTGAGGAACGCCAGTTCAGGGGAGGCGGGCGAGCGGGCCGTCGAGGGTGGCCAGCCCGTCCTCCACCAAGGCGGCCAGAGCGGCGGCGTCCAGGGCGTGGGACGGGCGGGGCCCGGCCCGAAGTTCGGCTAGGACCCGACCCCTTCGCTGGCGGAAGGAGCCTTCGTAGGCCGGCTGACGGGGGCGGCGGCCGAGCGCTGGGTCCACGATCGGACTGGCGGCGGTGGCGCAGCCCGGCTTCAGCGGGCACTCGGGGCAACGGGGGTCGCGCGGGCGGCAGAGGACGGCGCCGACGTCCATCAGTGCCAGCAGGCGGTCCCGGCCGGTCAACGGCCGTCCGGCGTCCCGGCTGGCCGCGGCGGCCTCCGCCGGCGTGAGCGTCCGTCCGGCCCGGCGTTCCACGACCCGGCGGATGTTGGTCTCGATGGCCGGGGCGTCTTGCCCGTCCACCTGGGCGGCGATCGCCTCGGCGGTATAGCGGCCCACGCCGGGCAGGTCGGTCAGGTCGTCGGGCCAGCCGCCGGCGGCGATCTGCCCGGCCGTCTCCCAGAGACGCCGGGCCCGGCGGGGATAGCCCAGCCTCCCCCAGGCGGCGATGACCTCACCGGCGCCGGCGGCGGCCATCGCCTCCGGGGTCGGGAACCGGGCCATGAAATCGGGCCACACCGCAGCCACCCGGCCGACCTGGGTCTGCTGGAGCATCACCTCCGAGACCAGCACCGCCCACCGGTCCCGCGTGGCCCGCCAGGGCAGGTCGTGGCGGCCGTGACGCTCGTACCAGGCGGCGAGCGGCGGGCGGCCGCCCCGGGTCATGGGAACAGGGAGGTTGTCGAGGTCGTGCTCGACGTGCTGCCGAAGGTCTGCTTGCAGACCGACATGTCGACGTTGGATCCCTTGTCGACCTTCGAACCGGCCGAAGGGCTCTGGGCGATCACCTTGCCGGAGCTGGTCGGGTCGCACGCGAAGACCGACCGGACCGTCCCGGTCAGCCCGATGGCCTGGAGGTCGTTCATGGCCTCCGACTGCGTGCGCCCGTAAAGGTTCGGCACCGACACCTGGTCTTTGCCCGACGACACGATGAGCTGGATCTTCGAGCCCTTCGCGACCGGCTGGCCCGCCGCCGGGTTCGTGCCGATGACCTTCCCGGCCTCGACCGAGTCGCTGGGCTGGAGCACCCGCTCGACCGACAGGCTCTTGGCGCCCAGGGCGTTGGCGGCCGCGTACTCCTCCTGGCCGGACACGTCGGGGATGACCACCTGCTCCTTGCCGGACGAGACGTACAGCTTCACTTCCGAGCCCCGCTCGGCCAGTGAGCCGGACGCCGGGTCCGTGCGGGTGACCTTGCCGGCGTCGACGGAGTCGCTCGTCTCCTGGATGACCCGGTAGGAGAACCCGGCGTCGGAGAGCCGCGACTGGGCGTCGTCGAGAGTCTCGTTGGCGACGTCGGGCACCCGCACCTCGCCCTTGCCGCCGCTGACCCGGAGTTTGACCGTGTCGCCCTCTTCGATCCTGGTGCCCGGAGGCGGGTCCTGGGCGAAGACCTCGCCGAGCGGCTTCTCCTCGTTCGTCTCGGTGGTGACCTCGACCTTCAGCCCGTCGTCTTCGATGAGGAGCCGGGCTTCGCTCTCCTGCCGTCCGATGTAGCTACCCACGGTGACCAGGCTGCCGCCGCCGTCGCCCGACAGCTGGCGAGCCAGCAGGTAGCCGAGCCCGGCCAGCAGCACCAGCAGGCCGATCAGGACCAGCACGAACGGCGCCGCCGAGCGGCGAGGCGCCTGCGGGATCGTCGGCGACGGCACCACCGTCCCGACCGCCGTCCGGTCGTAGACCGTGTCCATCTGAGGGTTGACGACGGTCACGTCGGAGCCGTGGACCGGCACCGCCATGAGCGGCACGGCGGTGGTCTGCTCGCCCCGCCGGAACCGGGCCAGGTCGGCCCGCATGTCGTCGGCCGAGGCGTAGCGGCCGTCCGGCAGCTTCGCCATGGCGGTGAGGATGATGTTCTCCAGCGCGACGGGAACGTCGGGGTTGACGACCGTCGGCTTGGTCGGCTCTTCCCGGACGTGCTTGTAGGCCACCGAGATCGGGCTCTCCCCACTGAACGGCGGGACGCCGCACACCATCTCGTAGAGCACGACGCCGAGCGAGTAGACGTCGGAGCGGGCGTCGACCGGCAGGCCCTGGGCCTGCTCGGGAGAGAAGTAGGTGGCCGTGCCCATGACCGAGCCGGTCTGGGTGAGACCTTCGCTGGCGCCGGCCGCCCGGGCGATGCCGAAGTCGGTGACCTTCACCTGGCCCTGCGGGGTGAGGAGGATGTTGCCCGGCTTCACGTCCCGGTGGACGACGCCGTTGCGGTGCGCGAACCCCAGCGCCCCGGCGATGTCGGAGGCGAGGTCGGCGGCCAGGTTGGGGTACAGCGGCCCGTCCGACTGGATGGCCTCCCGGACGCTTCG
>JAICGL010000278.1 GCA_025923175.1 Acidimicrobiia bacterium | reverse complement strand
TCACACCTTCGGGGTTCGGCACCTCGCCCTTCTGCTGACCCGCCTGAAGCGTGTCCGGGCTCAGCGTCAACGGCACGCCGGACAGGGTCAACCCGTTCAGGGTGACCGAACCGGTGTTGGTGGCCCCGCCCGCCTTGCCGTCGGCGGTTGCCTCAGCCGAGGCGATCACGCTGCCGATGGTCAGCCCGCCGCCGAGGCGGACCTGGTTGAGGACCACGTCGGCGACCGAGCGCACCGTGGCCGTCTCGGCCGACACCGACGTCTTCGACAGGCCGAACGTCCCTCCGGAATCACCCGAGCCGCCCATGCCGTAGTGGGCCTCGCCGCGTGACGCCGCCGGGCCGCTGCTCCCCGACGAGCCCGCGGGGAACCCCGGAATCGGCATGACCTGTGACTTCCCATCCGTCGGACCCTGGGGATAGAGCGTCTCCGTCGTGCCCGGCGGCGGCGGGAACCCCTGCTGGAAGGCGGCGGCCGACAGCAGGAAGCCCGGGTAGAACACAGCCTGGAGGCCGTGTGACGAGCCGCTCGCCGTCTCGCTCAGGCTGTAAGGCGTGAACGTGTCGATCTGCGCCGGCACGACGAAGCTGTTGGCGAACGCCGCGGCCTCGGCCCGCGCTTCGTAGATCGACGGTGCCTCCCCGGCCGCCTCGCCGGCGCCCGCCAGGCCGCTGGTCAGCGGAACGAAGACCATCAGGGCCGCCAGGGCGGCCAGGGATACCCGGCGTTGTGTGGTGGCGTAGTTCATCTGCGTGCTCCCAGGTAGTCCTTCATGATTTGCTCCGCCCCGCCGAGCTCGGCGGGGATGCCCGACCAGGACAGCGACCCCCGTTCGAGGGCGACCACCTCATCGGCGACGGCGAGGGCGCGGGCGGGGTACTGCTCGACGAGAAGGATCCCGACGCCTTGGTCGCGCAGGGCGAGGATCTCGTCGTAGAGACGGTCGACGGCGACGGGGGCGAGCCCGAGCGAGAGCTCGTCGAGGAGGGCGAAACGCGGGTTGCCGACCAGCAGCCGTCCGATGGTGACGATCACCTGCTCGCCGCCCGACAGCGACCCGACCGGCCGGGACTTCCAGCGGGCCAGGTGCTCGAACCGGTTTTCCACGTCGGCGATCGCCCGGCGGACCTCCGCAGCCGGGCGCCCGTAGGCCCCGAGGGCGAGGTTCTGGGCGACGGTCAGGCGCCGGAAGAGCCCCCGCCCCTGCGGCACGTGGATGACACCGAGTGAGCGCAGCACCTCCGGATCGGAGACGACCACGCCGTCGACGGCCACGGAACCGCCGTGGGGCATCAGCCCCGAGATCGCCCGCAGGACGCTCGTCTTGCCCGCGCCGTTGGGGCCGAGCAGCGCGGTGATCCGCCCCGGCTCGATCCGCAGCGACAGGTCGACGACCGCCTGCACACCGCCGTAGGCGACGTTCAGCTCACGTGCTTCGAGCATGGTCACCCCCGATCGGTGTTTCCTCCAGTAGCTGGGCGTTGCTGCCGAGATAGGCGGCGACCACTTCCGGGTCGGAGGCGATCTCGGCCGGTGTGCCCTGGGCGAGGATTCCGCCCTGGTCGAGGACGATGACGCGCTCCGCCAGTCGCCCCACGACGGCCATGTCGTGCTCGACCAGCAGCACCGCGAGACCGAGCTCGGCGCGGAGGTCGTCGAGCAGGTCGCACAGCGCGTCGGCGTCGGCCGCCCCCATCCCGGCGGTGGGCTCGTCGAGGAGGAGCAGCCGGGGATGGGCGGCCAGCGCCAGGCCGACCTCGAGGCGGCGCAGCGCCCCGAAGGGAAGCGTGCCGGGGCGGTCGTCGGCCCGGTCGGCGAGGCCGAGACGGCCGAGCAGCCAGTGGACGGTGGCCGGTGACGACCCTCCTTCACTTCCGGCATGAGCCGCAGCCAGCAGGTTCTCGGCCACGGTCAGGTCGGGGAAGGTGTGGGCCATCTGGAACGTGCGGCCGAGGCCGTCGGCGGCGCGCCGCTCGGGCCTGCGCCGCGTGACGTCGGTGCCGTCGAGCCGAACCACCCCGGCCGAGGGGCGCACGAAACCGCTGAGCGCGTCGAACAGGCTCGACTTCCCGGCTCCGTTCGGGCCGATGAGGGCTACGGCCTCGCCCTCGTGGATCTGGAAGGAGACGACGTCGACGGCCCGCACCCCGCCGTAGCGGACGACGATCTCGTCCACGTCGAGCAGCGGCGCGGCATCGTCGCTGACGCTCGGCGGAGATACCTGGCCCCCATCTCGCACGTCCACCGTGCCGAGCTTGCGGGGGACGGGCGGTGCGGGCTCGGGCAGCGCCGCCGGACGCCGGCGGTTCCAGCCGAGCACGCCGGCCAGGCCGTCGGGCTGGACGGCGAGGAGGATCACCAACGCCGCGCCGTAGACGAGGATGAGGTGGCCCTGCAGGAAGCGGAACGGATCGACCCGGGCGAGCTCGGGCAGACCGGCGCCGACCACGCCTCCGAGGATCGCCCCGATGGGCGAGGTGACCCCGCCGATGACGGAGAAGGCCAGGAAGTTGAGCGACTCGAAGATGTTGAACGTCGCCGGGGTGATGGCCTGTCGCAACGCGGCGACCATGCCGCCGGCGAAGGCAGCGATCACGCCGCTCAGCACGAAGGCGGCTAGCCGGTGCCGGCCGACGCTGATCCCGACGGCCGCCGCTCGGATCGGGTCGTCGCGCACGGCCCGCAGCGCCCGCCCGAACGGTGAGCGGCCCAGGGCGGCCACCGCCGCCAGCAGGGCGAGGCCGGTCAGCAGCGCGGCCACGTAGAAGGCCCGGTTCGTGTCGAGCAGCGATGGCCTTGCCACCTGCACGACGGACGACGAGAAGTCGGTCACCCCGCTGCCGCTGGCCAGCGAGCGGGAGATGGCGGGGAAGGCCAGCACCTGGAACACCAGCGCCAGGGCGAAGGTGGCGATGGCGAGGTCAAGGCCCCGCAGCCGCAGCGCCGGCGTCCCGATGAGGACGAGCAGGGGCACCGTGGCCAGTGCGGCGACCACGACGGCGACCGCCACGGGTAGGTCCATCCGGTCGGAGAACACGAACGTGCCGTAGGCGCCGAGGCCGTAGGGGACCACCTGGCCGAGCGACACGTCGCCCGTCCAGCCGGTGAGGATCACGAACGACAGCGCCACCAGCGAGAAGACGACCGCCAGCGACCCGACGAGCGCCGGGAACTCTCCGGTGAGCGGCACGACGGCGAGGCCGCCGATCAGCACGACCGGCAGGAGGCGCCGCAGCGACATCCGGTTCAGAGGCGGGATCCGGTTCATGCCCGGCCCAGGGCTGCCCGGCGGGGCCGCAGGAGTACGACTGCCAGCACGACGAGGAACCCGGTCGACTCGACGAGACCCGACACCCGGGCCGCCTGGGGCACGACGGCCACGGCGGCCGTCAGCGCCCCGACCCCGGCGGCGGCGGCCACGGTGATGCCGAGGCGGTCGAACCCGCCGAGCAGCACCGCCGCCAGCGACGCCACCAGCGCCAGTGTCATGCCGGTCGAGTTGAGGACGCCCTGACCGCCGGACAGGCCGATCCCGGCCATCCCGGCCAGCAGGGCCGACAGACCCCAGACCACAGCGGCCACCCGGGTCGGCCGTACCCCGAGGAGGCGGGCGGCGTCGGGGTCCTCGCCGATGGCCAGCGACGCCATCCCCAGCGGCCGGGTACGGGTCCACACCCCGAGCGCCACGGCGGCGAGCACGGCCAGGACCGCCAGGCCGATTTCCTGCGAGCCGACGCGCACCGACCCGATCGGAACGGCGCCGCCGGTCAGCGCGGGAAGGTACCGGTCGGCCGGACCCCACAGGAGCACGATGCTGCCGTTGACCAGCAGCAACAGGCCCAAGGTGGCGATGGCCCGGACGGCCACCGGCGCCCCGGCCAGCGGCCGCATCACGCGCTCCGTAGCCAGGCCGAGCCCGACCGAGATGGCGAGAGCCGCCACGACCGCCGCCGGAAGCGGCGTACCGTCCTGGTTCCAGAGCTCCCACACCACGAAGGCGCTGACCGAGGCGATGCCGCCGAGGGCAAAGTTGAGGACACCGGTCGAGCGGAACGTGAGCACGACGGCCAGCGCGAGCAATCCCGCGCCGGTACCCACGATCGCCCCCCGGGCGGCGGCTTCAACGGTGAGCGTCAGGTCCACAGGCGTTCCGGATCAGAACTTCCGGGGCGTCAACCAGTCGGTCTCCTGTTTCCAGACGCCCTTCTCCATACGCATGAGGATCATGTCCCGCTCGTGCTCCCGGCCCGGCGTGAGGTCGAGCGGACGGGCCGGGTTGGTGAACCCGCCCGTGTCGTAGGCCGTCAGACCCCGGGCGACCTCGAGCACCTTGCCGCGGTCGGGGCTCCCCGCCTGGCGAAGCACGTCGACGAGCAGTCTGGAGCTGACGTAGCCGAGCTCGGTGAAGTAGCCGTAATCGACGTTGGAGAAGTACTTGCCGACGACCTTGCGCATCTCGTCGGTCGCCGGGCTCTTCACCTGCGGCGGGAAGAGGCTGGTCGGGGCGAGGATCCCGTCGCAGAAGTTGCCGCAGCTGCCGGCCACCAGGTCGAGGTAGATGCCGTGCTGCCCGAGGTACCCGCCGGGCGACGGCTTGTAGTTCTGCTGCTTCGCCTGGAGCAGGAGCTTCACCGCAGAGCCGGGGTCGGTGACGATGAAGACGCCCTCGACGTTCTGCGACCGGAAGCGGAGCAGCATGCTCGTGTAGTCGGTGGTGTTGAACTGCACCGGCTGGGCGTCGACCACCTGGCACCCGATCTTGGGGCAGATGACGTCGCGGGTCTCTTTCAGGTACGTCACCGCCGGCGGCACGTCGAGGTAGACGACGGCCATCCGCTTCACCTTGGTCTTCTCGACCCAGTACGGGACGAGCGTGCGGGCGTGCGGCGCGATCGACGCCCCGACCGTCACGGTGGACGCCGAGCTGAACCCCTCCACGTTCACGCCGTCGAAGCCAATGAACGGCACGCCCTTCTTCTCCAGGAAGGACACAAGGTCGGGCGAGAACGGGGTGAAGGACGGACCCATGACGAAGATGCCGTCCCGCTCCACCAGCTTCTCGGCGGCCGCCCGGGTGCGGTTGGGGTCGCCGCCGTCGTCCTCGGTGATGAACTCGATCCGGCGGCCGTTCACGCCGCCGGCGTCGTTGACCGACTGGATGTAGGCCCGTGCCGCCTGCTCCGCCGGACGGCCGAGGGCCGAGATCCCGCCGGAGAGGGGGAAGATCCCGCCGACCTTGTAGGGCTGTCCTGGCCCGGGGGCGGGAGCGGGCGCTACGCCGGCCTGCGGGGCCGAAGCGGTCCGGCCCTGTGCGGGAGCCTGGCCGCCGGTGCCGGCCGGTTCGCTCCGGGCGGCGGGCCCGCTCGTGGTGCGGGTGGTCTGGCCGCCGGCGCTGCCGGGCTTCACGGTCGATGACGGGGTAGCCTCCGCACCGGCTCCGCTCGAGCCGGCCACGGCGGCCGGAATGGAAGACGTGGTGACACCGTCGCCGGGCGATGCAGCCGTGGTCGTGGTCGAGTCACCGGAGGCATCCACCACCGGCGCCTTGGATGCACCCTGTTCATCGCCCTGGGAGCATGCGCCGGTCAGGATGACGAGAGCTACGAGGACCGAACCTGCTCTGCGCGAGATCACGTCCCTCCCTTCGGGTCGTTCCCTCCGCGGGAAAATAAATCCGACTTTTCAGGTCGGATTTTAGCCTGAATTTGCCGAATGGTGCAGGTCGGCCCATTCCGGCTGTGCAGGGGCTGAGTGCGACACCCAGAAGGGGCATACCTGTTGCCCGGCGAATCTCTCTTCGTAAGCACGTCCTGATCCCCCGCTGAACGCGCTCTCAAAGGGTCACATATGTCTCGAACCCCTCGCCGGCCCCGGCTTTTGGTCGCCGCTGTCTCTGTCGTTCTCCTCGGTGTGCTCTTCGCCACCGACGCCCGGGCGGCGATCGACCCAGGTCGTGACGAGAACCTGATCAAGCACGACGGCCGTGGTTACAACAATCCGCACGCCGGATTCGTTGCGCCTCCCCGGGGTACGGGCCCGCTGGCACCGGCCACGGGTTCGCTCATCGGGACGCACTCCAACGACAAGCACAC
>JAICGL010000277.1 GCA_025923175.1 Acidimicrobiia bacterium | reverse complement strand
GAGCTCTCGCGCCGTCGCCTCGTGGTCCGGGGCGAACATCACGCCGCATGATGACGAGACGCGGTCGAATCTCGCATCCGACAGTTCGAGGTTCTCGCAGTCGCCGACGCGGTAGTCGATGTCGAGGCCGGACTCGGCGGCGCGCTGCTTCGCCGTCTCGATCATGCCGGGAGAGAGATCGACGCCGGTGACCCTGGCTCCGGCGGCCGCCGCCAGCTCGGCGACCGCGCCGGTGCCGCAGGCGAGATCGAGGTAGGCGACACCGGCCAGGGGACTCAGCCGGTCGATGATCCGCTCGTGGCAGTCGGTCAGCTTTTCGGTGATCCGCTGGTAGGGGCCGTTGCCCCACATGACGCTCTGGCGGGCCTTCAGCTCTTCGTGTGCCACTTCGTTCCTCTCGTCGGATGGGAGCAGCGAACGCATGGCAGCTTAGGTCGCACCTGCGGCGGCCTCGATGGGGGTCTTCTCATCCGATCACGGAGTCAACGGACAGCCCGACGAGGTACGTGCTCCCGGCCGTGAGTGTTCCGATGAGCAGCTGCCGGAGGCCCGAGCGCACGAGCGGCCGGTTGGTGACGAGGCTGATGGTGGAGCCGACGGCGAAGAGTGCCAGTCCCGCCAAGCCGCACGCGGTCATGAGCGCAGCTGTACCTGACCCAACGGCGAACGGTACGACCGGGATGGCGGCCCCGGCGGCGAAAGCGATGAAGCTCGACATTGCCGCCCCGACCGGGGAACCCAGGGCGGCCCGTTCCGGTCGGGCGTCGGCCAGGACATCGGCATCCAGAAGCTCGTGCTGTGACCGCACCGAGATGTACTCGCCGGCGGCCATCGATCCCGCACCGGCCACCAAACCGGCAAGCCCGGCGAGAAGAACGATGTCGCGGCCGACGTCGCCGCCCGACATTCCAGCGACGAGCGCCAGGTTCGACACGAGTCCGTCATTCAGGCCGAAGACGCCGGCACGCAGGAATCCGGACGCCCGGGTCCGCCAAGCGGGGAACAGCCCGGTGACGAGTTGGGCATGGACGACTTCGTCAGCGCTGATGGCGGCGGCTTCCGGTTCCCGGGCGTAGCGGGCGCGCTCGGAGGCCTCGAGGCGTTCAAGCATCGGCACGATCATCCGGACCCCGAGCCGGCGACCGAGCCAGGACAGCATCCTCCTCCGGACAGGTTGATGGTCATCGATGTCCGAGGTCTCCACGCCGAGCTCCGCCAACTTCTCCTGCCAGTACCGGGCGTGTCGTTCCTCGGCGGCGGCCAACTCGAGAAGGACGTCGCGGTGCTCCCTGTCGGCTCCTTCAGCCAGCTGCCGGTACAGGTGGACGTTCTCGAATTCCCGCTCGACGTAGCGCTGGTATCGGCGGGGATCGGATTGAGGCCGGCGGCGGGACTTCAGGCTGGCAAGGAAGCGGCGTCCGACCCGTGGCCCAGCATCGGCATCCTGCCGCATGGCCCACATCCTCCCACGGCCCGGAGCCGATCGACGCCCGGAAGATCGGTAGCTATTTGTCCGGTTGTTGGGATAACTTCTGCGGCCATCACGGCCGCCGGGGCCGGGGGAGGACGGAACTCGGGCCTGTGTGGCGTGCGCTGATTGGCTTCGGGCGCCTGGTGGACCGCCTGAGCGAAGGCCTGGGTTGGTTGGCGAAGTGGCTGGTGCCAGTCTGCGTAGCGGTTTCCGTCGTCAACGTGGTGCTCCGCTACCTCGGCCGGTTCCAAGGTCGGGCCCTGACCTCGAACCGTTACGTGGAACTGCAGTGGATGCTCTTCGGCGCCATCTTCTTCCTGGTCCTTCCCTACATCCTCAAGCACAACGTCAACGTCCGGGTCGACATCTTCTCCCAGCACTTCTCCAAGAAGCGCCAGGCGCTGGTCGACTTCGCCGGCCACCTGATCGCCCTGGTCCCCTTCTGCCTGTTCGCCCTCTGGGTCAACTGGGATTTCGTCCTGCGGTCGCTCTTCCAGAAGGGCGAGCGGTGGGGCACCTGGAAGGTGTGGCAGATCTGGGAGCAGTCCCCTGACGCCGACGGCCTCCCCCGGGCCCCGATCAAGTTGCTGGTCCTCTTCGGGTTCGGCTTCCTGTTGCTCCAGACCGTGGCCGAGCTGATCCGGCTCGGGTCGGTGCTCGCCGGGAAGGCCGACGCCGAGACGATCGAGGCGCCCTCGGGCCTCGAGGATCTCCTGGGCGACCAGGCCGACGTCGACCTCGGCCTGAAATGATCCGGACGAATCCCTAGGTAGGCAAACGTGTCTGAGCTGCTCGCCCTGGCGATGTTCCTCGTCTTCGTCGCCCTGATCCTCTCCGGGTACCCGGTCGCCTTCTCCTTCGCCTTCACGGCCGTCGTGTTCACGTTCGTCGGCCTCGGCATCGACGCATTCGAGGCGGTTCAACTCCGGGCCCTGTCCAGCCGGTGGTTCGGCTATGTGTCCGACCCCAACCTCCTGGCCGTCCCCTTCTTCGTCTACATGGGAGCGATTTTCGAGAAGTCCGGTCAGGCGGAACGTCTCCTCACCGGCATCGGCCGCCTGTTCGGCCCGGTGCGGGGCGGGATGGCGTTCAGCGTGGTCGTGGTCGGCACCATGCTGGCCGCCGCCACCGGCGTGACGGCGGCCACCGTCATCGTGATGGGCCTGATCTCGTTGCCGACCATGGTCCGCTACGGCTACGACCACCGGGTGGCCACCGGCGTCATCGGCGCCTCGGGCACGCTGGCCCAGATCATCCCGCCCAGCCTCGTACTGATCGTGCTGGCCAGCCAGACCAAGGTCTCGGTCGGCGCGTTGTTCCGGGGAGCGCTGGTCCCCGGGCTGATGCTCTCCGGGCTCTACGCCCTCTACATCGGATATGTCGCCATCCGGCATCCGCACAAGGTGCCGGCCCTGCCGCTCGAGGACCGGTCGCTGAACGGCTGGGCACTGGCCAAGGATTCGATCACTGCCGTCGTTCCACCCATCCTCCTCATCGCCGCCGTGCTCGGCGCCATCTTTCAGGGCATCGCCACCCCGAGCGAAGTGGGCGCGGTGGGGGCCGTGGTCTCCGCGATCATGGCCCTGTTCAACCGCCGCTTGACCTGGGCGGTCATCGGGGACGCGGCCAGGTCGACGGCCAACATCACCGGGCTCGTGATGATGATGCTGCTGGCCTCGAATTTCTTCGCCTACATCTTCGACCTGATGGGGGGCCAGAGGCTCGTCTCCGAGTGGCTCACCGACCTCCCCGGTGGCTACTGGACCTTCATCATCATCGCCAACATCGCCGTGTTTCTGCTGGGCATCAACCTCGAGTTCCTCGAGATCTCCTTCATCGTGATGCCGATCTTCATGCCCATCGTTGCCGAGCTCGGCATCGACCCCGTGTGGTTCCTCGTCATGATGGCGGTGAACATCAACATCGCCTTCATCTCGCCGCCGGTGGGCTTCTCGCTCTTCTACCTCCAGAGCGTGAAACCCCCCGAGGTGGAGACGAGAGACATCCACCTCGGGGTGCTGCCGTTCGTCGGCCTACAGGTCGTCGCCCTCGTGCTCGTGACCGTCTTCCCGGTCACCGTGACCTGGCTGGCGGGAACTTCCGGCGGGTAGGCCGCTAAACCCTCGACCCGTTGAATCTGATCATCGCCGCCTCGGCGAGGTTGAACCATCTCGCCGACCCCGATCGGAATTCGCTCCACGAGTCGAACAGCGACTTGAAGTCGGGGTCGGCACCGGCCAGTTCGCCGTACAGGCTGAAGGCGGCGTCGTGGGCCTTGTTCAAGATGTCGTCGGGGTAGGGCAGGATTTTGATCTTGCCCGACGCTTCGATCTTCTTCAGTGCCGCCGGGTTCAGCTTGTCGTAGCGGGCCAGTGTGATGGCGTCGGCCTTGAACGAAGCCGCCTGGATTGCCTGTCGGTACAGCTCGGGGAGCTTGTCGTAGGCGGCTTTGTTGACCTGCACCTCGAGCGTGGTCCCTGTTTCGTGCCAGCCTGGGTAGTAGTAGAACTTGGCCACTTCTGGGAATCCCAGCGTCAGGTCGTCGTGGGGGCCGACCCATTCCGTGGCGTCGATGGCGCCCGTCTGGAGCGCCTGGTAGATCTCCCCGCCGGGGATCTGCTGGACGGCCACACCGAGGCGGTTCATCACGCGGCCACCGAGGCCGGGGATGCGCATCTTCAAGCCTTTGAGGTCCTCCGCCGAGCGCAGCTCCTTGTTGAACCAGCCGCCCATCTGGCCGCCGGTGTTGCCGCACGGGAAGTTGATGACCCCGAACCGCTTGATGTAAGCGTTCTGCAGCATCTCGAGCCCGCCGCCCTCGTAGAGCCAGGCGTTCTGCTGGCGGGCGTTGAGCCCGAAGGGCATGCCGGCGCCGAAGGCGGCCAGCTCCGCCTTGCCGGTGTAGTGGTAGCCCGCCGAGTGGCCGATGTTGTACGCCCCGCTCTCGACGTTCTGCAGGACTTCGAGGCCGGGGATCAGCTTGCCGCTCTCGTGGACGGTGATCGTGAACCGGCCGCCGGTGAGCTTGCCGACCTCTTCCGCGAAGACGATGGCGCCGCCTTGGATCGTCTCGAGGTTGGCCGGCCAGCTGGTCGGCATGTCCCACTTGATCTCGGGGAGGTCACCGAGTTCCTTCGAGCTAGCGGCGAGCTCACCGTCGCCGCTGCCCTTTTTCACCGCGTCGCCGGTGCAACCCGCCAGTCCGAGGCTGGTTGCGCCCGCGGCGAACCGCAGGAATTTGCGTCGGTTCATCGTTTCCCCCCTCGTCATGACCCTGTTGGGTTGTGTGAACATAGCTGTTACATTGTCCGCACAAAAGACCATGGCGGGACGGGGGAGGGCAGCGGTGAACGAGAAGCATCTTGAGTTCTGCGCGGGTCCGGAGTGGGCGAACATCGTGGAGAACGAGCTCCTGCCCTGGGCCGTTGGCGACCGCGACCTCGGTGACGACGTCCTCGAGGTTGGCGCGGGCCCCGGGTTGACCACCGACGTCATGCGCCAGCGAGTCCCCAAGCTCACCGCCATCGAGATCGACCCCGAGCTGGCGGAGAAACTGCGCAAGCGCCTCGAAGGAACGAACGTCACCGTCGTGGAAGCCGACGCGACCCAGCTGCCCCTCGAGGACAACCGGTTCAGCACTGCAACCAACTTCACGATGCTGCACCACGTACCCAGTCCCGAACTCCAGGACAAGGTGCTGTCCGAGATGTGCCGGGTCCTGCGCCCCGGGGGCATGATCATCGGGACCGATGTCGTCCCGAGCGGCACCCTCGACGAGTTCCACGAAGGCGACGTCTACGTCGTCTGTGACCCCGCCGAGATGCCCGACCGGCTGAAGGCCGCCGGCTTCGTCGACGTCCGCGTCGAACGGGCCGACGTGGACGACGACCCAGACCTCGGCTGGGTCCGCAGCCGCTTCCGCTTCTACGGCATCAAGCCGTAAGGAGCGAGCGGCCGGCGTCACCCCTTAGGTGTGAGCGGACCGTATTGTCGGGGATACTTACATTTGTCCGCTAGATCACCACGCTGGGGAGAACTGGGGACGCACCCCGATGCGCAAGATGACAGGTTTCTTCGTCGGCAGCCTGCTGCTGATCGGCTCGGCCGCACCCGCTTGGGCGGCAGCGACGCCGACGATCGGCCCGGACGGGACGGCCCCCGCAGCGTACGAGGCGAACGGGCACGGCGATCACCGTGACCGGCACGACCGGGATGGCCGCTACTACCGGGATGGCCGCAGGCACCACGACGACGGCCGGTACTACTACCGGGACGGCCGCTATCGGGGCGGCTACTACTACGGGGACGACAACTACTACCGGGGTCGCCCCAGTCCTGAGTGCCCCAGCGGCGAATGGACCTACCACCCCAACACCGGGTGGATGTGCGCCGGCTGATCGGCCGAGAGCTCACCAGCATCAGCTCGGCGCGGGCCTTGTGGCCCGCGCCGAGTGCTGTCGTCAGACCTTCACGCAGGTGATCAGGCTGTCGAGTAGTTCCATTCCGTGCCCCTCCCGGTCCTTTGCCACCAGCTGGGCGTAGCGGCCGTAGAACTCATCGAGGACGGCGAGACGCTCATCCGGTGACCGGTCGGCCAGGCCGTTGGCGAACGTCGGCTCACTCCAGGACCGGAGGGTGGGGACGTACTCCCG
>JAICGL010000276.1 GCA_025923175.1 Acidimicrobiia bacterium | reverse complement strand
TAGAAGCTCACGTTGCCGCCGATGACGGGCAGCTCGAGCGCCCGGCAGGCCTCCGACATCCCGTCCACCACCTCGCCGAACTGCCACATCACCTCGGGGTGCTCCGGATTGCCGAAGTTGAGGCAGTTGACCAGCGCCAGGTGCCGGGCGCCGGTACAGGCGACGTTGCGGGTCGCCTCGAGCACGGCGAGCGCCCCGCCCGTCCGCGGGTCGAGCAGGCAAAACCGGGCCTTCCCGTCGGTGGTCAAGGCGAGGGCCTTCTCGGTCTCCCGCAGCCGCAGGACCGCGGCATCGCTGCCCGGGCCGTGCACGGTGTTGAGGAACAGCTGGTGGTCGTACTGGCGCCAGACCCACGACGAGTCGCCGATGTTGGGCAGCGACAGCATGCCCAGCACCTCTGGGCCGAGGTCGGTACCGGCCGGGAAGCGCTCCTCCAGGGCCGGGCGGGGGTCGGCGGCGGCGAGCGCGTCCTGGTTCGCCGGTCGTGCCACGGGCCGGTCGTAGACCGGTCCGTCACCGAGGCTCTCGGCCGGAACATCGGCCAGCAACTCGTCACTGCCACCGTCGAAGAAGCCGTCGTAGACCCGGAACCGGCCGGTCGTGGTCACCTGGCCGATGACCGACGCCCGGATCTCCCAGCGCCGGCACAGCGCCAGGACCTCGTCGAGGTTCTCGGGGGTGACGATGGCCAGCATCCGCTCCTGGCTCTCGGAGATCATCACCTCCATCGGGTCCATCCCGGGCTCGCGACGGGGGACCCGGGCGATGTCGACATCCATCCCCATGCCGCCCTTGGCGGCCGTCTCTGAAGCGGCGCAGGAGATGCCGCCGGCGCCGAGGTCCTGCACACCGACCGCCAGCCCAGAGTCGAGCAGCGCAAGGCACGCCTCGATCAGCTTTTTCTCCTCAAAAGGATCTCCGACCTGGACGGAGGGGCGTTTGTCGGCCGCCGATTCATCAAATCCGGCCGACGCCAGGATGCTGGCGCCGCCGATCCCGTCACGCCCGGTTGACGCTCCGAGCAGGACCGCAAGATTCCCTTCACCCTCGGCGCGGGCCAGCACCAGGCGCTCTTTGGGAAGCACCCCGAGACAGAAAACGTTCACCAACGGATTCGCGCTGTAGCAGTGGTCGAAAACGATCTCTCCGCCCACTGTGGGCACACCGACTGAATTCCCATAGCTGGAGATCCCGGCGACAACACCTTCAACCAGATATCGGTTGCGAGCAACGTCGAGGGGACCGAAACGGAGCGGGTCCATCAAAGCGATAGGGCGCGCTCCCATCGAGAAAATGTCCCGGATGATCCCGCCGACACCGGTGGCCGCGCCCTGATGTGGCTCCACCGCCGAGGGGTGATTGTGACTCTCGATGCGCAGGGCCACGGCGAGGTCTTCACCGACGTCGATAACGCCCGCGCCTTCGCCCGGCCCGACCAGCACCCACGGAGCCTCGGTGGGAAATCGCCCCAGATATTTCCTCGATGACTTGTACGAACAGTGTTCTGACCACATCACGGAGTACATGGCCAGTTCGAGATGGCTCGGGTCACGCCCCAGCAGGCGCACGATGGCGCTCAACTCGTCGTCGGTCATTCCCAGCAGGCGATGTGTCGGCTCGCTCACGTCAGGGATCGTAACCGGACTGCTCAAAAACGAGCGATTTGCTCTTGTTTCTATTTCGATCACGCTCCAAGATGTGCTACATATCGAGGCGAGAAACTGGCGGTTAATCATCTAAGGAGCGGGATCAAGGTGAGCCCCAGAGCATCTGCAGCTGAAGCGAAGGCACCGGCCAAGCGCAAGCGCTCGCCGATGTCGAATGAACACAAGCAGGCATTGGCGGAAGGTCGGGAACAGGGCCGTGGTGTGCGGCTTTATCTCGAAGCGCTCGAGAAGAACCGTCCCAAGCGGGGCCGGAAGCGTACGTCGGATTCCATCACGAAGCGCCTCGATACGATCGAGCAGCGGCTCATCGATGCCGACCCGCTGACACGACTGCACCTCATCCAGGAACGGCTCAACCTTCAGAACGAATTAGAAAGCCTGAAGGCCAAAACCGACCTGACCGAACTCGAAAAAGGTTTCATCAGCGCGGCCAAGAGCTACGGAGAACGCAAGGGCATCACCCACGCCGCCTGGCGGGCGCTCGGCGTCCCGCCCGACGTGCTGCGCAAAGCCGGGATCAGCCGGGGCGCTTAAGACCCACTGTCTTCTTTCTAAGAACCGTAGGCGTAACCCAGGTCGGGCGCCCCCAGCACGGGGAAGAAGGGGATGCCGCGCTGCTCGAGCGCTGCGCCCAGTTCTCCGCCCCGGTCGAGCAGGCACGCCGCCCCCACCACCACACCGCCGAACTCGACGATCGCATCGAGCGCCTGAAGGGTGCTGCCTCCGGTGGTCACGGCGTCGTCGACGACGAGCACCCGATCGCCTTCCCGGATAGGGCCGGCCATCCGCCCTCCGGCACCATGGCCTTTGGCCTCCTTACGGACAGCGAAGGCCCGCTTTCCGGAGCAGGTGGCCACGGCCAGCGCCACCGGGTCGGCGCCGAGGGTCAGCCCGCCGACCGCATCGAAGGCGAGGTCTTCCACGGCCTCCAGCACGGCCCGCCCGACCGTCTCGACACAGTCGCCCCGGTAGGTGACTTGCCGAGCGTCGAGGTACCACTTCGATTGGCGCCCTGACGCCAGCGTGAACTCGCCTTCCCGCAGAGAGAAACGCTGGAGGTCGGCCAGCAGCTCGGCGGTGGCCGGGCCCTTCACAGCAGGGAACCCAGCAGGACGGCTCCGTCGGTCGACCCGAGAAGAGCTTCGGACGCCCGTTCTGGATGCGGCATCAGCCCCACGATGTTTCGGCCGTCATTGCAGATCCCGGCGATGTCGTCGAGGCTTCCATTCGGGTTCTCGACGTAGCGGAGCACGATTTGATCGTTCTCTTGCAGCCCTTTGAGGGTGCGCTCGTCACACACGAAGTTGCCCTCGAAGTGATTGATCGGAATGCGCAGGATCTGGCCCGGCTCGGCGTTGCGGGTGAGCACCGTCGATGTCGTCTCCACCCGCAGGTCGACCGTCTCGCACCGGAACTTGAGACCAGCGTTCTTCTGCAGCGCGCCGGCCAGCAGGCCCGCTTCACACAGGATCTGGAACCCGTTGCAGATACCGACCACCGGCCCGCCGCCGCGAGCGAAATCGGCCACGGCCTCCATCACCGGCGAGAAGCGGGCGATCGCCCCCGTCCGCAGGTAATCGCCGTGGGCGAAACCGCCGGCAATCACGACCGCATCGGAAGTGCCGACGGTGCGGTCGGCGTGCCACAGCATTTCGGGCTCGCCGCCCAGCACCTTGACCGCCCAGGCCACGTCCTGCTCGCAATTCGTGCCCGGGAACATCACGACGCCGACCGTCGTCACAGAATCTCCACCGTGAAGTCCTCAATGACCGGGTTGGCGAGCAGCTTCTTGCACATCTCTTCGACCTGGACCCGGGCGCTGTCCTCGTCAGGCGCCTCGACGGCCAGGCGGATGCTCTTGCCGACCCGGACGTGGCTGACGTTGGCGTAGCCGAGCGCCGGCAGGGCCCGCTCGATCACGCCCCCCTGGGGGTCGAGGATGCCCGGCCGGTGGCCGACCTCGATGCGGGCTTCATAGGCGGTCAACCGCCCACCCCGTACCAGTCGTCGAAGCTCTTCTCCGTCAGCAGCTCGTAGGCCTCGATGTAGCGCGAGCGGGTGCCCTCGACCACCTTGTCCGGCAACGACGGCGGGGGCGGCGTACCATCCCAGCCCTGGTCGAGGAGGTACTGGCGGACATACTGCTTGTCGAAGCTGGGCGGGGCCGTGCCCGGCTCGTACTCGTCGGCCGGCCAGAAGCGCGACGAGTCGGGCGTGAGGATCTCGTCGATGAGCACCAGCTCCCCGTCGACGGTCCCGAACTCGAACTTGGTGTCGGCCAGGAGAATCCCCCGGGTGGAGGCCACCGTCGTCCCGAACTTGTAGACGGCGATCGAGAGATCGCGCAGCCGCTCGTAGAGATCCTTGCCCACCAGAGCGATGGCGTCGTCGCGCGTGAGGGCCATGTCGTGGCCTTCGTCGGCCTTGGTGGAGGGGGTGAAGGTCGGCTCGGGCAGCCGCTCGGCGTTGACCATGCCGGACGGCAACGGCTCGCCGTTCACCGTTCCGTGTTTCTTGTACTCCGACCAGGCCGAGCCGAAGAGGTAGCCCCGCACGACGCACTCCATCAGCACCGGCTTGGCCGCCTTCACCAACATCGTTCGGCCCGCCACGTCGGGGCCGGCCCCCTCGGGAAAGTCAGCAGGGTCGACCGAGATCAGGTGGTTGGGGACGATGTCTTTCGTCTGGTCGAACCAGAACGTCGACACGGCGGTCAGCACGCGGCCCTTGTCGGGGATTGGTTGGGGAAGGACGACGTCGAAGGCCGAGATCCGGTCCGACGCCACCATCAGCAGGCGGTCGTCACCGACCTTGTAGACGTCGCGCACCTTGCCCGATCGGAGCTTGGGAAGGCCGGAACTCACAGCAGAGACCTCGTTTCTGTCAGTCGAAGATGTCGGGTTCGGGGGCATCGAGGGCGTCGAAGACCCGACCGGCGTTGGCCAGGGCCGCCTTCAAATCGAAGCACGCCGCGAGGCGCTCGTCGGAAAGGCGGCTCGTCACCTCGGTGTCGGCCCGGAGGATCTCGAGGAACGGGCGGCGCTCCTCCCAGGCGGCCATGGCCGAACGCTGCACGATGCGATAGGCGGCGTCACGATCAAGACCCGAAGCGACCAGCGCGAGGAGCACCGGCTGGCTGAACACCAGGCCGTACGACCGCTCCAGGTTCTCCATCATGCGCTCGGGGAAGACCTCCAGACCCTCAACGATGTCTTTGAACTTCACCAGCAGGTAGTAGGCCAGCATCGAGGAGTCGGGAAGGATGACCCGCTCGACGCTGGAGTGCGAGATGTCCCGCTCGTGCCAGAGGGCGACGTTCTCCAGCGCCGCCTGCAGGTTCGCCCGCACCACCCGGGCCAGGCCGCACATCTGCTCGCAGCGAACGGGGTTGCGCTTATGGGGCATCGCCGAGGAGCCCTTCTGAGCGCCCTTGCGAAACCCCTCGGCCGCCTCGCCGACCTCGGTGCGCTGCAGGTGGCGGATCTCGAGCGCAAACGCCTCGACCGTGGCCGCCACCGAGGCGCAGGCGTAGGCGAACTCGGCGTGGCGGTCACGGGCCAGCACCTGGGTGGCCGGCACCGGCCGGAGACCGAGACGCTGGCAGACATAGCGCTCCACCGCCGGGTCGACGTTGGAGTAGGTGCCGACGGCGCCGGACAGCTTGCCGACGCTGACGGCGTGCCGGGCCCGTTCGAGGCGGCTGCGGTCGCGCCGGACCTGCAGCGCCCACAGCGCCATCTTCGCCCCCATGGTGGTGGGCTCGGCGTGGATGCCATGCGTACGCCCGACCATCGGCATGTCCCGCAACTCCCGGGCGCGGGTGGCGATGGCCTCCTCCAGGGCGGTGGCGGCATCGATAAGCAGGGTGGCCGCCTTCGTCAGCGTGACCGACAGGGTCGTGTCGACGACGTCGGACGAGGTGAGCCCGTAGTGCACCCAGCCTCCGGCGGGCTGGCCGACCCGGTCGGCCACGATGTCGACGAAGGCGGCGACGTCGTGGTTGGTGATGCGCTCCCGCGCCTCGATGGCCGCCACGTCCTCGGTCGTGATCATGCCGGCGGTCCGTTCCCGGATGGTGGCGACGTCCTCGGCGGGCACGGTGCCGAGCAGCGACCACGCCTCGCAGGCCAGGATCTCGACTTCGAGCATGGTGGAGAAGCGGTTCTCGTCGCTCCACAGCGACGCGATCTCGGGCAGCGAGTAGCGGGGGATCACGAATGACTCCCACCTTCTGGCATGGCGGCCGCGGCCGCAGCGATGTCTCTCCGGTACTGCATGCCAGGCCAGGAGATCCGGCCGGCCGCTTCGTAAGCCCGGGCCCGGGCGTCGGCCAGCGTCGCCCCGAGTGCCGTCACGTTGAGGACCCGCCCGCCGGCCGTGCGCACTGCGCCGGGCCGGCCGTCGACGGCAGCGGTACCGGCATGGAAAACCGTCACGCCTTCCACCTCGCCGGCGGCGTCGAGGCCCTCGATCACGTCGC
>JAICGL010000275.1 GCA_025923175.1 Acidimicrobiia bacterium | reverse complement strand
CGGCAGTCGGCGACCCCGTCACCGACCCGGCTCCGGTAGTCGAGCAGTCTGAACGCCACCGACCAGCGGTCCCCCCGGCTGACCCCCCGGCGGCCCCTGTCGTCGGCGTCGTGGTCGACGATCTTGACCCCCAGCGAGAAACGCCGGTCGTTGTCGTACCGGTCGTAGCGGTTGTAGTCGTGACGGTCGTACCGGTAGCCGTGGCGGCGGTACCGGTCGTCCCGGTCCCGATGACGGTCGTCGGCGGATGCCACCGGCGAGGCCAGCACCATGCTCCCCAGCGCGATTCCGGACGCGACGAGAACACCCAGCTTGCGCACCGCGTTCCCCCTGTCTCCCTTGGCCGGAGTGGAAACTCACCCCGGCGGCTTGCCCAATGTCGGCCCTACTGAGCTGCCGTAATGGATTAAGGCGGAGCGTAACCAGAACCTGGCATTCGGTGCAACGTGGCATCCGGTGTACAAAACGGACATTTGGGACTACTCGGACGGCGGCTCCAATGTGGCGGCCGATCCCAGCGCGTCAGGTCCGAAACGCTGGCGAACTGCATCAACAACTGACTGAATAGCCCCACCACCATCAAGAGTTTTTTCCTCGCCGAAGAGGGACGCCTGATGGGCGGCGCCGGCCGTCAGGTTGCTCACGCTGACGCCGAGAAGCCGGACACCGCCGCTGGTATCAACCTTGTCGAGCAGGGCGAGGGCCTGACGGGTGATCTCGCTCGAGACGGCGAACGGCTCGGGCAGAGTCGCCGAGCGGGTGATCGTGCGAAAGTCGGGGAACCGGACCTTGAGGGTGACGGTGCGGCCGGCGATGCCGTGGTCGCGCAGGCGGGTGCCGACCCGCTCGGCCATCCTCCGCACCTCTCGGCCGAGCGCCTCCCGGTCGGCGACATCGCGGGGAAAGGTCTCCTCCTGGCCGATCGACTTCGTCTCCCGGTCGGGTTCGACCGGCCTCTCATCTCTGCCGCAGGCCAGTTCGTGGAGCTGGTGGCCGTGGGCCCGGCCGAGCGTGTCGACGAGGCTGGCCTCGGGGATGGTGGCGAGGTCGCCGATCGTCTCGACCCCGAAGCGCTCCAGCCGGGCCAGGGTGGCGGGGCCGACACCCCACAGCCGCCCGACCGGGTGCGGGTGGAGGAAGGCGAGTTCGCCGCCCGGCTCGACGACCAGCATCCCGTCGGGCTTGGCGTCGTCGCTGGCCAGCTTGGCCAGCAACTTGTTGGGGGCCACGCCGACCGAAGCGGTGAGACCCGTCTCGGCCCGCACCCGGGCGCGGATGGCGGCGCCGATGTCAGCGCCGGTGCCGAAGAGGCGGAGACTGTTGGTTCCGTCGAGGAACGCCTCGTCGAGCGCGATCGGCTCGATGACCGGGGTGAAGGCGGCGAAGATCTCGTGGACGGCTCGGCTCTTGGCGGCATAGAGGTCGAAGCGGGGTGGCAGCACGACGGCCTGCGGACAGAGCCGCCGGGCCCGCCCCATCGGCATGGCCGAGTGGCAGCCGAACCGGCGGGCCTCGTAGGAGGCGGCGGCCACGACTCCCCGGGGCCCGGTACCCCCGACGAGGACGGGCTTGCCGGCCAGCGCCGGATTCTCCAGGACCTCGACCGATGCGTAGAACGCATCGAGGTCGACGTGGAGGATGGTCCTGCTCACACCCGGGCGAGGCTCCCTTTTTTGCGGCGGGCGCGGATGCGGCCCCTGAGACCCCAGAACGTCACGAGGACGAGCGCCTCGACGACGATCCGGGACGACATCTTCGAGCTGCCGAGCGTGCGGTCGTGGAACGCGATGGGGACCTCGGCAAGCACGGCGCCGCCGTGCAGGACCTTGTACGCCATCTCGATCTGGAACCCGTAGCCGTCGGCCCGGACGGCGGTGAGGTTGACCCGCTCGAGGGCGCGGCGGTGGTAGGCCCGGTAGCCGGAGGTGGCGTCGCGGGCGTCGAGCCCCAGCATCCAGCGGGCATAGAGGTTGCCGATCCTGGAGATGGCCCGCCGGTGCCACGACCAGTCGGGGATGCTCCCGCCGGGCATGTAGCGGGTGCCGATCACGATGTCGGCGCCGCCTTCTATCTCGGCGAGCAGGTCGGCGAGGACCGACGGGTCGTGCGAGAGGTCGGCGTCCATCTCCACCAGGGCCTCGTAGCCCTGCGCCAGACCGAGCTTGAACCCTTCCCGGTAGGCGCTGCCGAGCCCTGACTTGCGCGGCCGCCGCAGCACCTCGATGCCACCCAGCTCGTCGGCCAGCGCCTGGGCGATGTCGGCCGTGCCGTCCGGGCTGTTGTCGTCGACCACCAGCACATCGATGGCGTGCGTCGCCGACGCCCGGATGCGCCGCAGCACCTCGGCGACGGTGGCCGACTCGTTGTACGTAGGCAGCACGACAAGGGTCTTCATGTGCTTGTCGAGGCTACTGCCGAGGTCTGACGGTTCTCGTCACCGATCTGCCCCGCCGTACCATGCGGCCGTGGAACCGCCCGTCCCCATTCGCCCTCCGGACGATTCCGACGAGCACCCGTACGCCGCGAGTCGGGGCGCGCTGTTGGGCGCCTTTCTGGCCGTCGTGGTGGCGGGCCTGTCCGGAGCGGCGATCGGGTTCGGCCTGGTCGATGTCGGTTGTACGGGCGACTGCGGCACCCTCTCCGGCATCGGCGCCCTGCTGGGCGGCCTCGTTGCAGCGGGCGGCGTGGCGATCGTCGCCGTCCTTCTGCTCCGCTCAATGGCCGAGTGGAAAGCCGGCGGCATCCGCCGTCCCTGACCGGACGCGACGCACCAGCCCCGCTTTGGCTGCCCGCCGTGTCGGCGGGGCGACAACGCCACGATTCGGTCGATTCTTCTGGGGCCTTCGCCCAGTCCGCGGGCAGGCAAGCGATTTGTCGTAGTTCGAAAGAGCTAATGAGCCGATAGACCCATCGACTCGCCAGAGCCTGCGGCCTGACAATCGCTGCGGCGCAGCATCCACCCACCAGGAGAAGGTCTCCATGCGTTTCACCAAACTCGAACTCACTGCTGCGCCGAGCGTCGAACTGCCGCTGCATCGCCGGATGACGGTCGTCGGCGCCGACGGCGAGGCAGATCGACGCCGTCTGGCGGAGGCACTTGCCGGCCGGGCCAGGGACGGCGTGGTGTGGGCCTTCGATGACGAGGACTCCTCTGAGGAGCAGGTGCCGATCGGGGACTTCGCCATCCTGGGTCTGGCGCCCGACGTGGCATCAGCGATGCTCCTCCGAACGCTTGACATCCCGGCCGCCGGAGCGAGCCTCTTCCAGCCGGAGCCCGTCCAGCCGGACCTGGCTCCGGGGGACGCGGCCGGTGAGGCCGAGGCGGAGAGCGAGGCGCGCGCAATCCTCGAAGCACGCCGGGCGCAATTGGCAGGACGACCGGCGCCGGTTGCGGAGACCGCCGCCCAGACCGCGGTCGCGAAGGCGCTCACGGAACTGCAGGCGGCCGAGGAATACGCCGGTGCAGCGGCTGACGACGCCCGGCGGATCGGGGCCGAGTGGGACGAGGTGACTACCTCGCTTGCGACACCGGGTCCCAGTGAGGAGGACCTTGCCGCGGTGGAAGCAGCCCGCGCGGCACTGGCCGAACGGCGCGAGGAGTTGGCGGCGGCCCGCCTGGCGGTTGGCCGCGGCCCCGTCTCACCGGAGAACGCCGCCGTCATCGGGCATCTCCACACCGAGGTGACAAACGCCCAGGCCCGGGTCGACCGACCTTTCCCCGGGTCGGCGGCTCGCCGCCGACTGGCCGAAGCGGAAGCGGCCGAGGCGCAGTACTTGCAGGAACTCGGCTTCTCGTCGTACAGCGCCTACCTGCTCGACACCGTCATCAACCCGGCCGATCCGGAACCGCTGCGGCGCCTCAGCAGCGCTGAGCGGGCCGTGGCCGAGGCAGAGGTTGCGTGGCAGAGCGTTGCGCCGGCCGCCGACGAGCTGTACGTCCACCAGGACCTCCAGCGCCGGGCGACACGCCTGCAGGAACGGGCCGCGGCCCTCCTCGGCTACGACCCCGGGCACGCTGTCGCCGAACGCCTGGCAGATTGGCCGGAGGCCTGCGCCCGGCTCACCGAGACCCGGACCGAACTGCAACGCGCTCTGCGCGCCGTCGGCGTCGCACCGGACCTGGATCCGGCGGCCAACGCAGAAGCCTGGCTCGCCGCCCGGCAGGCGGAGGAAGCCGAGCGGGCCGCTGTCGAGGCCGAACTGGCGGACATCGAAGCCGAGCTGGCGGCTTTGCAGCGGGCGGCCGCCGACCGGGTCGTCCAGGCGGAGGCGCGACAGGCTGAGGCCCGGCAGGCCGAGATCCGGCGGGCCGAAGCCGCCCAGGCGGCTCGCAACGCAGAAGGCGAGACGCTCGACGCCTATCTCTTCGCCCGACTGGCTGTGCATCGCCACGTCGGCCCGATCGGCTCGCTGCCCCTCATCCTCGAGGACGCCTTCGCCGATGTCGCCCCGGCGGCCCGCATGGGAGGCCTGGAGCGGCTGGCGGAGATGTCCGACACGGTTCAGGTCGTCTACCTGACCACCGACCCGGAAGTCCTGGCCTGGGCCGCCACGATGCACTCCGACCAGGTCGCTGTGCAGCGTCACGCTCCGATCATCTCCTCGATCTCTGCTCCGCCGGCCGCCGTTCCCGCCCCTCCGGCAGACGAGGATCGTCACCCGGCCGTGCCTGCCGCCGCTCCGGCTCCGACGCCGACACCGTACGAGCCCCCGGCATACGTGCCCCCGGCCCCGACACCCGCACCGCCGCCGCCGCCCCCGGCATACGTGCCCCCGGCCCCGACACCCGCACCGCCGCCGCCGCCGCCGCCCCCTGCATACGTGCCCCCGGCCCCCACGCCCGCACCGCCCCCGCCCCCGCTTCCGACGGCCCCCGCCGAATCGGCTGCGGACGAGGGCGCAAACGGCACGCCCACCACCGGGCCCCGGTGCATGGAATGCCACCACGACCTTGCTGTGGGGGACTGCCACCAGTGCCGCGGTTCGTTCTGTGGCGACCATCTGGTCCGCATGAAGCGCAACTCGCGCCCACCGCTCTGCCTCTCCTGCGCCCTCGTCGCCGCCGGCGCCCGCAGGGGACGCCGCTGAGCTCACCAGGAGCTCGGCCGGCAGTTCGCAGGGATCAGACAGCGAAGGTCAGGCGGCGGAAGCTTTCGGCGTAGCGGACGCCGGCAGCGCGGCCGCCTTCTTCGGCGCGTTCGCGCAGGAACTCGCGGAACCACTCGCCGGTCTCACCGAGTTGGCTCTCGTGGCAGAAGAGGGCGTCGATCTTCGTCTCGATGTCATCGCCGATGTCGACCCAGCAGTTCGGCTCGAGCGTGCCGGAGAGGTAGACGGCCGAGACGTTGTGGATCGTCAGGCCGGCGGCGAGCTGTTCGGGGAAGTAGTGGGGGTTGCCGGCGCCGGGAGCGACGGCGTCGAGGGTGGCCCAGCCGGTCACGCGGTGGTCGGAGTGGTTGAAGTAGCGGTCGCCGAAGAAGACGGCCGTGGGGTCGGGGCAGACCACGACTTCGGGCTTGAGCTTGCGGACCAGCTCGACGATCCGGCTACGGATCTCGAGGTCGTCGCGCAGTTCCCCGTCGCCGTAGTCGAGGTGGAAGTGGCCGGCCAGGCCGAGCAGGTTGGCGGCCTTGGCGGTCTCCTCGACGCGCACGGCGGCGAGGGCGTCGCGGTCCTGGTTGGGGTCCTGCGAGCCCTTCTCTCCCCTGGTGCAGATCAGCTCCCACACGGTGGCGCCGCCCCTGGCCCAACGGGCCAGGGTGCCGCCGGCGGAGATCTCCGGGTCATCGGGGTGCCCGTAGACGGCCAGCGCGCTCGTCGGGATCTCGTGCACGAGGTTGGCACTCGAAGCCATCGAGCCTCAGGCTATCGGGCTAACTACCCGAGCCCTCCAGGGCAGCCGCGAGGCGGCCCAGCGCTCCGTCCAGGTTCAGGGCGTCGGCGAGCGCCGTCACTTCGGGGATCGGCGGGGTGCGAGGGCGCGTGAGGTCCAGGTCGGGGAGCGGGAGGTCACGGGGGATGGCCACGACCTGGCGGGCCCGTTCCACGTAGTCGAGGTGGGAGGCGACACGAGATAGCGCTCCGGCGCCGGGCTCGGCTTGGGCTGCCTTGATGATCTCGTCGAGATTGCCATAGGTGTTGAGGAGCGAGGCGGCGGTCTTCTCGCCGAT
>JAICGL010000274.1 GCA_025923175.1 Acidimicrobiia bacterium | reverse complement strand
TACAGTAAACCCTTCGGTGGAGGGAGGTTTTCGGTGGGGGAAGGGCGGCGCTTCGACGTCCTCGTGGTGGGCGGCGGTCCGGCGGGCAGCGTGGCTGCCGTTGCGCTGGCCCGAGGAGGAGCGCGCGTCGCGCTGGTCGACAAGGCCCGCTTCCCGCGCGACAAGGCCTGCGGTGATCTCGTCGGTCCGAGGGGTGTGCAGCTCCTCGACGACCTCGGCGTGAAGATCCCCGGCACCCGACAGGTCGGCGACATGATCGTGGTCGGGCCGACGGGGCGGCGAGTGCGGCTTCCCTGCCGACCCGGGATCACCTATCCCGGATACGGGTTTGCCGCTCCTCGGCTGGTCTTCGACGAGACACTGCTGGCCGAGGCCGAGGCGGCCGGCGCGGAGGTCTTCGTCGGCCGGGCCGGTGAGCCGCTGTGGCGGGAAGGGGAGTTGGACGGGTTCGAGCTGTCGAGTGGCGCTCGCATCTGCGCCGACGTCGTCATCGGTGCCGACGGCGCGACGAGCCGCGTGGCCGACGTCGCCGGGCTCGTCGACCCGGCCCGGGTGCTGTGGGGTTTCGCCTTGCGGGCCTACGTCGACGACCCGGTGACAATGCCGCACATCGCGCTGTGGGAGTCCGAGCCCGGCCGGGGCTTTCCCGGCTACGGCTGGCTGTTCCCGGGCGTCGACGGCCGCGCCAACATCGGCCTGGGTCTCGGGATGCTGTCCGATCGAGGTGCCGGCGGCGCCGCCGCGCAACAGTTCGGCGCCTTCGCCGCGCACCTGCGCCGTCACGACGTCCTGAAAGCCGACGTGCCGTCGGACCCGCGTTCTCCCGGTCGCCTCGGCGGCTGGTTGAAGATGGGCATGCTCGGCACACAGCCTGCCAAGGGTCGCGTCCTCCTCGTCGGCGACGCTGCCGGCTTGGTCAACCCGCTCCAGGGCGAAGGGATCGCCCAGGCGATGGTCAGCGGCCGGGCGGCGGCCGAGGCGGTACTGGCCGGGCCCGCTGATGCCGCCCTCCGCTACCGGCGCTTCCTGCGCGACACCTACACGCCCTACGCCTCGATCACCGCTCCCGTCCATGCCGCGCTCCTGCCAAAGCCGAGGGCGATCGCCGCGGTCGGCCGCCTGGTCACGGCTCCCGGCGTCGGCCGGGCCGTAGCCGGCGGCTGGGCGGTCTTCTGGAACGACCTGCTGGCCGGCGCAACTCCCGGCCCACCCCGCACCGTCGCCTCGTTCGCCGCCGGCGTCGGCCGGGCTTTCACCGCCCGGACCAGGGCTCGCGCCTGGTTCACCCGGGAGTTCTAAGTCAGGGCCCTGGACGCAATGAGTCGACCTCTGGCACCGCCTGTATGCTGTGGCCCCTGAGCCACAAGCTCGGCCCGTTCGTCTAGGGGCCTAGGACACCACCCTCTCAAGGTGGAGACACGGGTTCGAATCCCGTACGGGCTGCAAGAGAACCCCGCCCTTCAGATCGAAGGGCGGGGTTCTTCTACTGGTCCTTCGGGAACTTTTCGCCGGACCAGAACACGGCGTGTGTGGCCCGGTAGGAGCGCTTGTCGCGGAAGATCAGCACCTCAGTCTCGTAATGGCGGCCGTGGCCGTCGGCGCCTCTGACCGTCAGGACACGGCCGCCAACAGACCCTGATGGTGCTTCTTGATCTATCGAGGAAACGATCTCCGGCGCTTCCCTCGGGGCCGCTTGGCGGCACCATTCGGCGAGTACGTCCCTCCCTGGGTCGATCGGTCCCCCTCCCGGTGGTCGACAGGCGATACGCATGTCGAACTCGCAGGTTCCCACCGACGCGTTGAGCTTGCAGAGAGCGTCGAAGTCCTGCCGCTCCGCCGCCGAGACAATGCCAGCAAAGTATCGCCGTGCCTCCTCGTCGCTGACCGGGCCGCCCGCGCCACCCTGCTGCCACCAGAGCAGCACTCCGACGACAACGAGGATGCCAACCAGCGGGAGGAGGACCTTCCGGCTCATGGACGGGCGTTGTAATCGAAGTCGAAGTCGCCCGTAGGGACCTCTCCGTTCTTCACGGTCGTAAGCGTAACCGCCGCGGTGGAGCGCTCCTCTCGCCAGGCATTGCCCCGCCACCAGTTGGACATGTCAAGTGCCTCACTGCCCTTGTCAATGTCCCACATCTCGCAGTGCGGCTTAGAGATGCTCACGCTTGCCCCGGCATAGCTGACGCTGACCGTCTGCTCCTGGCAGTTGCCCTGCGCGTCGGCACCCGGATCCCAGTTGACCCACTCCTGCAGCGCAGTGTTCTTGGTCCGGTGGGAGTCGACTTCCAAACCCTGCAGTCGCCAGACGCTGTGAACGGGCCGCCCCTTTGGGAAGCTGGGCTATAACATAGGTGTTATAATCGATGCCGTGGCACGTCGTCATACATCCGGCTGCGACCGCAGAGTTGGACGCGCTCGTGCCCTCGGAGCAGGTTGCGCTTCTGCACGCGATCGAGAAGCTGATGGCCCTCGGTCCTCAACTCGCCTTCCCGCACCAGAGTCACATCGAGGGTGCCCTAGGGATACGCGAGCTCAGACCTCGGCGCGGCCGGAGCCGGTGGCGAGCGTTCTATGGTCAATTGGAGAGGACATTCGTCATCGCGTCGATTGGTCCCGAGGCCGGCGTCGACCGCCGTGGTTTCGAGCGAGCCATCGAATCGGCCAACGATCGTCTTGCCGCTCTGGAGTCCTGAGGGATGGAGGTTGGGGCGTGCGACTGAACGATCTTCCGTCGGCTGAGGCAGTCATTGCGGAGAAACTGAAGGACCCGGCCTTCCGGGCCGAATGGGAGCGGACGGCCGTGGCCCGCGCAGTCGCTCTCCGGGTGATTGAGTACCGCGCTCAGCATGGAATCAGCCAGACCGAACTGGCCCGACGGCTCGGTATGAAGCAGCCGGCCGTCGCCCGGCTAGAAGCCGGCGAACACAACCCTTCCTTCGAGACCCTTAGTCGCCTCTCGAGCACGCTGGGGATCGAGTTTCACATCGCCGTAACGCCAAAGGGTGTCGCTCTCTGAGGCCACTCAGGTGTCCGCTGGCGAGGTCCTCGAGAAGTCCGGGATGGTGAGCGCACCGTCTTCGGATAGAGCAAAACCAGGGTTGTGGGCCACCTCCCAGAGGTGGCCGTCGGGATCGGCGAAGTAGCCGGCGTACCCGCCGTACGACGTTGGCTGGGCTGCCCGGGTGATCGTGGCTCCGGCCGCCTGCGCGGTGACCATGATCTCGTCCACCTCGCCTGGCGAGCGCACGTTGTGGGCAAGGGCGATCCCGCCAAAGGCAGTGCGGTCCGGTACGGGTTCGATCCCTGCATCCTCGGCCAGCGCGGCCCGGCCCCAGAGGACGACCGCCAGTCCGCCGGCCTGGATGAAGACCGTCTCTTCGACCTCCTGGCCCTTCCAACCCAACGCTTCGTAGAAGGCCTTCGACCTTGCGAGATCGTCGACACCAAGGGTGATCAGGCTGATTCGTTGCTCCATCGTTCCCATCGTCACACGTTCTCCCTTCCCCTTGTAAGTTCCGGAGCGTGAAGGAGCGCCACATCCGGGTGGACGACGGCCTCATCGATGCTGACGTCATCATCGTTCGCGGCGGGTTACCCGGCCCGCGCGGGCTGCGCGCCGAGGCCCAGAACCATTACGTCGTCTACGGCACCTCCAGCGTTTCCGTCTTCGCGGCGCGCGACGTCCCGTTCGAGGAGATCGCCGACTCCCTGCCCTTGGCGTGCTTCGAGCACCTGACGTTGTGGACGGCGGGCAACATCCGAAAGGCGGGGCTGGCGCTCGAACCCGCCGGTCGGGAGCCTCGGCACTACGTCGTCAACCTGGGTATGGGCGCCGCCGGCGTGCAGGCGCTGTGGGGCTGCGAGCACCGAACCTGGACGAATTCACCCCGCCCCGTCTTGCCGGCCATCGATCTCCCCGCCGATCTGAACACCCAGGACGACGACGGGCTCGGATGGACCATCGTCACCTTCGCCCGGGATCCTCAGCAGGTGAAGGTAGGAGAGCAACTCGTAGCCGGCGACCGGAATGCCCAGGCGACCGTCCGCATCGAGGCGGTCGACCCCGACGGGCAGGTGCACTTCACGATCCTCCTCGATCGTTAGGGCACCGGCGCGTTCACGAGTCAGCTTCGGTCGGCGGGAGTTGCTCGTCGAGGATTCCCTGGCAGAGGGCGACGCAGCGATCGCAGATGTAGACGCCGGGGCCGGCGATGAGCTTGGCGACCCGGTCCTGGGGCTCGTTGCAGAACGAACAGTGCAGCAGCGCTGCACGGCCGGAGGAGGCCGGCTGAATCTCTGGCTTCAGGCGGCCGGGGCGGTCGAACTCCTCGGCCTCGAACAATGCGGTTCGTTCACCTCCGGCCAGATCGATGACCTGCTCTCTCAAACGGCGGAGGTCCGCCCCGGAATTCTGCAGCACCTCAACGGCGACACCCTGGCCCTCTCGAAGCAGGCCAAGGAGCAGGTGCTCGGTACCGATGAAGTTGGCGCCCAACTGGAGGGCCTCCCGGAGGGCCATCTCCAGAACCTTCTTGGCCCGGGGTGTGAACGGAATATGGCCCGACGGGCTCGGCGCTCCCGGGCCCACGATCGCCGCCACCTTCGCCCTGGCCGCCTCCAGGGAGATCCCGGCTGATTCGAGCACCTGTGCGGCGATGCCCTCACCCTCATGAATCATACCGAGGAGGACGTGCTCCGTCCCGATGAAGTTGTGGTTGAGGAGGCGGGCTTCCTCCTGAGCCAGCACCACCACGCGGCGGGCGCGATCCGTGAAACGTTCGAACACGGCAGCATTGTGCAATGCCCTTCACCGTGGCGCACGTGGTTTTGGCCCGGCCGCTCTGGCGGGTCGGCGGTGCGCGGCTGCCGCTGTCGGGAATCGTCGTCGGGTCGGTGGCGCCGGATCTCGAGTACCTGGCTCACCTGGACACCGAGCGCACCATCGGCCATCTGATCCACGGTGTCTTCCTGCTCGACCTGCCGTTGGCGCTCGTGCTCCTAACGCTCTGGCACGGATTGATCAAGGAGCCCCTGGCGGCGCTCGTCAGCCCCCGGCTGCGGCCACCCATCGACACCTCGCCCTTCGCCTTCGGGCCGGCCGCCCGGTTCGGACTCGTCGTGGCGTCGATCCTCACCGGGGTCGCCGGGCATCTGCTCTGGGACGGATTCACCCACCGGGACGGGTTCATCACCACCCGGGTCGCCCTCCTCCAGGAGGCGATCGGCCGGCCCCACGTGTACGACCTGTTGAACTACGCGAGCACCGTGGCCGGGATGTTGCTGCTCGGCTGGTGGTGGTGGCGGGCCGTCGAGACCCGCAGCGCGGCCGCCCACCCTGCCGAATGTGCGCCGTTGCCGGCCGGGGTCCGCCGGGTCGCGCTGGCCACGATGATCTCCCTTTCGGCCGCCGGCGGGATCGCCAACGGAGCCCGACTGCGCCTCGATGGCTGGGGGATCGAGACCACGGTGATCGGCGCGGTGCTCGGCGCCCTGGCCGCCGGCCTCGGAACGATCGTGGTGGTCTCGGCAGTGCTGCGGGCAGGGCACTGGCGTTTCTAAACGTCACTCCCGGCGTTTCTTCCTTGGCCCCAAACGGGTATTCGCCATCCAACAGGAGACCTTCAACACAGATAGGTAGGAGCCTTGATGGACGCGTTGGAACTGTTGACGGCTGACCACAACCGGGTTCGCGGGTTGTTTGCCCGCTTCCAGGCTGCGGAGGGCGAGAACGACGCCCAGGCTGCCCGGCTGGCTGCCAAGATTTTCGAGGAGCTCGAGATCCACACGAAGATCGAAGAAGAGATCTTCTATCCCACGATCACGAAGCTCAATGACGAGATCCACGAGCTGGTGACCGAGGGCGTGGAGGAACATCACGTCGTCGACACCCTCATGGCGGAGGCCAAGGGCCTCAGCCCCACCGACGAGGAGTGGGCGGCGAAGGTGAAGGTGCTCATCGAGAACGTCGAGCACCACGCCGAGGAAGAGGAACAGGAGATGTTCCCCAAGATCCGTCAGGCCATGGACAACGACGCCCGCTCGGAACTCGGCCAGCGGCTCGAGGCGAGGAAGGCCGAGTTCGGTGCGCCGACGGCGGCCGACAAGGAGCACCTCAGCACCGAAGACCTGAACCGCCTGGCCCGCGAACAGGAGATTCCCGGCCGGTCGAGCAT
>JAICGL010000273.1 GCA_025923175.1 Acidimicrobiia bacterium | reverse complement strand
TGCAGGGCGGCGCTCAGCTCCTTGGCCTTGGACCGGAGCACTTCGAGGTCCGAGCCCTGGATCCGAATGACGATGGGGTGGCTGGTGCCGGCCAGCACCTCCCGGATGCGCTCCTTCAGGTAAGTCTGCACGTCGGTGATCAGACCGGGGTAGTCGTCCATGACCGCCTGGATCTTGGCGACGGTCTTGTCGTAATCCGCCTTGGGATCGACGCTGACCCAGTTCTCGCCGAACTCCGGCCCCACCGGCTCGTCCGATTGGTACGCCTGCCCGATGTGGGCACCGAAGTTGCGGATCCCGGGGATGGCGGCCAGTTCCACGGCCGACGCCTCGGTGACGCGAACCTCCTCGCCGAGCGACGTGCCCGGCTTGGTCAGGAAGTGCATCAGGAAGTCCCGCTCCTTGAAGTCCGGCAGGAGCGACTGGCCGAGGTTCGGCACGACGGACATGGCGATGAGCACCAGCGCCGCCACCGAGGCGAAGGCGTACCGCCCCTTGGGCAGGACGCGAGCCAGAAGCCAGCCGTAACCCCGCTGCATCCAGACGGCCAGGGGCGACTCCTTGCTCTCCAGCTTGGAGCGGTGCAGGAAGATCAGCGCCAGCGCCGGCGTTACTGTCAGCGCGACCGCCATCGAGACGAGCAGGGCGATGGCGTACGACGTCACCAGCGGCCGGAAGAACGCGCCCGAGAGCCCGTCAAGGAAGAAGATCGGGATGACGGCCACGACCTCGATGAGCGTGGCGTAGACGATGGCTCCCCGCACCTCGAGCGAAGCGTTGAGAATCACGCCAGCGGTCGATCCGGTTCGGCCTTCTCTCCGATGTTCGCGGAGACGCCGGACGACGTTCTCAATGTCGATGATGGCGTCGTCGACGACGTCTCCCAGGGCGATGGCGAAGCCGGCCAGGATCATTGTGTTGACGGTGGTGCCCCTCCAGTTGAGCACCATGGCCGCGGCCAGCAGCGACAGCGGGATCGCCACGACGCTGATGACGGCCACCCGCCACGAGTACAGGAAGATGAAGAGCATGAAGATCATCAGCAGGCAGCCGATGAGCAGCGAGTTGCTGAGGTTCTTCAGCGAGGTCTCGATGAAGCTGGCCGGCCGGAAGATCGCGGTGTCGATCTCCAGACCGGGCAGGCCGGGCTTGAGCGACTCGATGGCCTCCTCCACGCCCCGGGTGACGTCGAGCGTGTTCGCCCACGGCAGCTTCTCGACGATCATCATGAGACCCGGTCCGGGCTTGAACCCTTCACCCGGCTTGCCCACGCCGATCACCGCGTCGCCGACCATCGGCGGCGGCGTCTCGATGACGTTGGCGACGTCGGAGATCTTGATCGGCGGCTGACCGTTGGCCCGGACGAGCGAGATCTGCGCCAGGTCCTCGACGCTGTCGATCGGCAACTTGTGGCGGATGTTGAACCGCTCGTTCGAGCCTTCGACGAACCCGCCGGTGCCGATGACGCTGCCGTCCGTGAACTGCAGCAGGCCCGCCTCGAGCGCCTCGGCGGTGGTCGTCATGACCTCGTCGAGCGTGACCCCGTGGGCCTTCATCCGCTCCCGGTCAGCCTGCACCGAGAGCATCTGGATCCGCTCACCCCAGATCGGGGCGTTGGCCACGCCGGGAACCTGCAGCAGCCGCTGCTTGATCGTCCAGTAGGCGATCATCGACTGCTGCATCATGTTCAGGCTGTCGGACCGGATCCCGATCTTCATAGCCCGGCTGGTGGCCGACAGCGGCTGGAGCATGACCGGCGGCGCCGCCCAGGTGGGCAGGTTCGGGGCTACGAGATCCAGTCGCTCCTGCACCAGTTGCCGGGCGTGCATGATGTCGGTATCGCGCTCGAAGATCAGGCGGATCTGGGAGAGGTCGTTGACCGACCGGGACCGCATGACATCGAGGCCCGGCGTACCGGCCATCACCTCCTCGAGCGGAACGGTGATGAGGTTCTCGATGTCGGCCGGTGAGAGGCCGATGCCGAGCGTTTGGATCTCGACCGTCGGCGGGGCGAACTCCGGGAAGACGTCGACCGGCATCTTCTTGACCTGGCCGACGCCGACGAACATCAGCGCGGCGGCCAGGGCAACGATGAGGAACCGGAATCGGAGACTGGCGGCGACGATGGCGCGCATCATGGGGCCTAGGCCTCCACTCCGGCGCCAGCGCCTGCCAGCGGTGCCGAAGCGGCGCCGTTGGCAGGGGTCTTCTGGCGGTCGGTAAGCCTCAGTTCTTCTTCGAACAGTGTCAGGTCGATTTCGGTCTCTGTCTTGGTGTTCCCGAAGTTCAGATAGATGCCGGGAGTGACAAAGACATTGACGAGCGTCGCTGTCACGAGGCCCCCGAAGATGACGACGGCCATCGGGTGCAGCACCTCGTAGCCCGCCCGGTCGCCGAGCACGAGGACCGGCAGGAAGACGAGTCCGGTGGCCAGCGCGGTCATCAGTGTCGGAGTCAGACGCTCCCGGGCACCCTTGAGCACCAGGTCGAGGCCGAAAGCCTCACCCTCGCGCCGCTCCAGTTGCTGGTACCGGCGGATGAGGACGATGCCGTTGCGGGCGGCGATGCCGAGCACAGTCAGCAGCCCGACAGCCGAACCCATCGTGATCGTTCCGCCTCCGGCCAGTGCCGCAACCGCACCGCCCACCAGGGCGACAGGGAGGGTCGAGGCGAACAGCACGCCGAGCTTCCAGCTTCCGAACGCTGCCTGGAGCAGGAGCACCATGCCGAGAGCGGCCAGAGCCCCGAGCCACAGGAGGCGGCTTTCGGCAGCCTTCTTGTCGGTGTAGGTGCCGAGCAGCTCCGCCCGGAACTCGAGCGGGAAGGTCATGTGGCTGAGGACGTCCTTGACGTCGGTGGCCACGGCGCTGCGGCTGCGCCCCTCGACGGAAGCGCTGACGTCGATGCGGCGGAAGGCGCCTTCCCGCTCGACCACGTCGGGAGCGTTGACCCGGCGGACGTCGGCCACGTCTTCGAGGCGGACCTGACCGCCGGTCGGCGTGTCGATGAGCAGGTTGCGGATGGCCGCTTCGTCCTGGCGGATCTCGGGCGTCCCCCACACGACGACCTCGAAGATCTTCTGGTCGTAGTAGAGCTGGCCAACTTCGACGCCGGCGAGGAGGTAGGCGGCCGTCCGCCGCACGTCACCGGGCTTCACGCCGAACTTCTGGGCCTTCTCCAGGTTGACCTCGACCTGCAGGGTGGGCTCCGAGGCCGGGACCTCGACCTGCAGATCCTTGATGCCCTCGACCTTGGCGACCGCGTCGCCCACTTCCTTGGCCTTGGCGGCGAGGGCCTCGGGCTCGTTTCCGAACACGCGCACAACGATGGGCGCATCGGCGCCGGACTGCACGTCCTTCAGCCGGGCCTGCGTGTACGTGAGCACATCCTTGTCGAGCCCGCCATTCTGGGCGGCGACGACCTTCTTCATGGCCTTGACGGTCTTGCCGTAATCGGCGTCGGGATCGAGGCTCACCCACAGGTCGGCCTGGTTGACATTCGCCACCTTGTCGCTGTTGGTGGCCCGGCCGGCGTGGCTGGCGACCTTGCGGACGCCGGAAACGGCGCGCAGCTGGTTGGAGAGGTCGTCGCTGATCTCCTTCATCTTCTGCAGCGACGTCCCCGGCGCCGCTTCGAGCTCGACGAGGAAGTCCCGCTCTTTGAGCTCGGGCAGCGTTGAGCGCCGCAGCGACGGCAGGGCGATGAGGCCGATGAGGGCGATGACGCCGACCGTCACCAGCGCCGGCTTCGGCGTGGCGAGTAGCCGGCGGAGCATCCCTTCGTAGCGTCCCTGCAGCCGGGCGAAGAGCCCAGACTCGCGGGCCGTCACCTTGCCAGTGAGCAGCAGCAGGCTGAGCGCCGGAGTGAGCATGAGGGCGGCGACCATCGAGGCGGCCAGCGCCATGGCGTAGGAGATGGCCAGCGGCCGTCCGAACGCCCCGAAGATGTCGCCCATGAAGAAGACCGGCACGACCGGCAGGAGGACGAATATCAGGGCGTACAGCAGGCTGCCGCGAACCTCGAGCGTCGCATCGACAATGGTGGACACCACCGGCTTGTCGCCACTCTCACGCAGCCGCCGCAGGACGCGCTCGGTGCCGCTGATGGCGTCGTCCACCACCGCGCCGACGGCGATGGCCAGACCGGCCAGCACCATCGAGTTGAACGTATGCCCTCGCAAGTTCAATACGAGGGCGGCGACCACGAGCGAAACCAGCACCGTGGCGACGCTGACCAGCGCGGCCCGCCAGTGGTAGAAGGCGAAGGCCAGCAGGGCGACGAGCAGCACCAGGGCGGCGGCCAACGCCAGCCCCACGTTGTTCTTGGCGTCCTCGACGTAGTCGGCCGGTCGGAACAGCGTCGTGTCGATCTCCAGGCCCTTGAGCCCCGGGGCAAGGATGTTCAGCGCTTCCTCGACACCCTTGGTCACCTCGACGGTGTTGGCGCCGGGGAGCTTCTCCACGACGAGGATGAGACCGGGTCCGCTCTCGAGCGTTGCGTCACCGATCAGGGGCTGGTGGTCCTCGACGACGGTGGCGACGTCCCCGAGGCGCAGCGACGCACCGGCGGCGCCAGTACCACCCTTGGGCGGCAGGGCGACCTGCGACAGGTCACCGGCGCTCTCGATCGGGGAAACGTGCTGGATAGCGAGACGCTGCGCATCCGTCTCGATGAAGCCGCCGGTTCCGGGAGTGGACGCCTCGAGGAAGCTGAGCGGGGATACCCAGAGGGCGTTACCGCTGGCCTCGACCACGTCGAGGAGTTCGACGCCCTTCTCGTTGAGCTGCTTCGGATCGACCCGGACCTGGAGCTGGCGCTCCCGGTGACCGAAGGTCGACACGGCGGCCACGCCCTGGACGCCCATGAGCCGGGGCTTGATCGTCCAGCGGGCCAGCTGTGACATATCGATGAGCGACAGTGTCTTGGAGGAGAGGCCGATCATCATCGTCCGGCTGGTCGATGAGACCGGCTGGAGGATCTGCGGCGGCTTCGACACGCCGGGAAGGGCGAACGCCTGCGCCATGCGCTCCTGGACCACCTGGCGGGCCCGGTAGAGGGGCGTCCCCGGCTCGAACGTCAGCCGCACCGACGACAGCCCGGGGACGGACTCCGACCGGATGTCCTTGAGCCAGGCGACGCCGTTGAGCAGGTCGGCCTCCATCGGGGCGGTGATCAGCTCCTCGACCTCCTGGGCCGAGAGACCGAGCGCTTCCGTCTGGATTTCGACGAACGTCGGCGTGAACTCAGGGTGGAGGTCGACCCGGGCGTCCTTCAGCTGGGTCACCCCGGCAACGAGCAGGCCGACGGCCACGGCGGTCACGAGGACCCGGAACCGCAAGCTGGTATTGATGAGTTTGCGCATCATGGCGATTTCGTCCTTTGCCTACTTGCCGACGCCGGTTTCCATGCCGAGCAGTTCCGCTGTGCCGACCGTGACCACTGCCGTACCGGCCGGCGGGCCATCGGTCAGGACCGCCAGGTCGCCGTCGATGGAGTCGACCTTGACGGTCTGGCGGACGAAGACGAGAGGAGAGGGGTTGGTGTAGACGATCGTGTCGCCCTTCGGGTCGTACACGAGGGCCGAGTAGTCGACGACCTTGCGGGCTGTCTCCCCTCCGAACCGCTCGACGTCCCGGACAGTGGAGGTCTTGATGCGGATGCGGTCGAAGACCCTCTGCTCGATGCGCAGGCGGGTGATCGACGTTCCTTCCTCCTTCTCGAGCTTGTAAGGCTTGGGCTTCGTCGCCGTCGCAGTAGCGACTTCAGCGCATCCCGACAGCGGAACCGCCGCCAGGACGAGCAGGGCCGCCACCCCGCGATTCCATCCCCTCATCGAATCCCCCTTAAGACACGACGACGAACTCGATTCCGGCGAGCGCCGAGCGCCACCAGAGCCCCACCGATCATCAGCGCGATTCCGGACCACGGCAGCAGGGCCCCGTCCCCTGGGCCTGTTCTGGGAAGGTTGGACTGTGCCTGCGCCGGCGCAGCTGCCGGCGCTGGTGCTGGTGCCGGTGCCGGTGCCGCGCTTGCTTGCGGCGTGGGCGCCGGAGTGGCCGGTACCGAGTCGGCGGTCCGGACCTCCTTCACCGGGGCCGCTGCAGCGCCTAGGCGGTGCAGGACGAGACCGGCATTGGGTGCGAGGTCCCGGTCCCCGGCGGCAGCCGAGGCGTCCACCGCGTAGCGGTA
>JAICGL010000272.1 GCA_025923175.1 Acidimicrobiia bacterium | reverse complement strand
TGGCCTGCAGCATCGTGGCGAGATCTTATGGATCGAACGGGTCGTCGAGGGCATCACGCCGCCAGCAACCCTGACCGTCGAGCCAGGCCTCGAAGCCCATCGAGAGATCGCCCAGTGCGCCGAGCTCTGGACGGCGGGCCATGACGTGGGCGAGGTGGACGATCGTCAGGTCCTTCATGTCGACGGCGGGATTGTCGAGGAACTGCCACTCCCCCTCCTCGTCATGGACCACCCCCACCACCGGTGCGCCGTCGAAGGCGATGGACTTGGTCGTGAGCACGAGGGCGTCGGGCGAGACCGGGAACGGCCAGCCATCGGGGACGGGAACGGCGGTGACCCTCTCGTAGAGCCGTGGCTGGGCGGCCACGCACTCCTCGTCGCAGCCCCGCTCCCAGGGCAGGACGCCGTCGATGTCCGGCCACACCAGCTGGAGCATCGGGACGGGCTGACCCCGGTAGAAGGTCAGCGTCGCAGCGAACAGGTGGCGGTGCCAGCTGGCCAGCGCCGGTCGCGGGAAGACCTCCACGGTGCCGAGGACGTCATCACCCAACCGGTCCGGAAGCAGTACACGCCCCTTCTTCACCGCTTCCCCGACAGTGTCCAGCCAATCGACCATCTCGTCTTCGTCGCGGCCGAACACCGACGCCTCGGCATGGTCGAAGCTGTGCCACAGCCCGACGGTGAACGCGTAGGCCGGACGGGGCCCTTCGGCTGGAACGGACACCACGCTCCATCCCCGCCGCGCCACGTGCGCGGCCACCGGGTCGGTGGCCCGCATCCCCGGGGGGTCGGGGGTGTCCCCCGAATGGACAGCGCAGAGCTGGCAGTGGCATTCCCGCACGGATTCCAGTGTGGCTTTGTTGAGCATCCGATGGGGGGCATAGTGTGCGGCCATGGCCTCCGCCCCCCGCCCTGATCCCTCTGAGATCCTCCTGGCACCGCTGCCGGAGCTGATGGCGGAGGCGGCCCGCATCCGCGACGTCGCCCACGGCGACCGGGTCACGTTTTCCCCCAAGGTGTTCATCCCGCTGACAATGCTGTGCCGCGACCGTTGCGGCTACTGCACGTTCGCCAAGCCGCCCGCCCGCCTCGACTCCCCCTACCTGGAACTCGACGAGGTTTTGGCCGTCGCCCGGGCTGGCCGGGCGGCCGGATGCTGGGAGGCGCTGTTCACCCTCGGCGAGCAGCCCGAGGAGCGCTACGCCGCCGCCCGCGACTGGCTCGCCGACCACGGCTACCAGTCGACCGTCGACTACCTGGTGGCCGCCGCCGGGGCGGTTCTGGCCGAGACGGGCCTGCTCCCCCACGCCAACGCCGGTGCCCTCTCCCGGGTCGAGCTCGAGCGCCTGCGGGCCGTCTCGCCCTCCCAGGGGATGATGCTGGAGTCGCTGGCCGCCCGCCTCCACGACAAGGGCGGGCCGCATTACCAGGCGCCGGACAAGACCCCGGAGCGCCGCCTCGCCACCCTGGAGGCGGCCGGCGAGGCCCGGATCCCGTTCACCACCGGCCTCCTGGTCGGGTTCGGCGAAACCCGGGAGGAACGGGTCGAGACACTGCTGGCCATCGGGGCCTCCCACCGCCGCCACGGCCACGTCCAGGAAGTCATCGTCCAGAACTTCCTTCCCAAGCCGGGGACGGGCATGGCGCATGATCCGCCCTGCCCGGAGGAGGAAATGCTCTGGACGACGGCGGTGGCCCGGCTGCTCCTGGACCCGTCCATCCATCTCCAGGCGCCCCCCAACCTGGCCTCCGACCTGGGGGCGCTCGTCGCCGCCGGTATCGACGACTGGGGCGGCGTCTCGCCCGTCACGCCCGACCATGTGAATCCGGAGCGGCCCTGGCCGGAGCTCGACCGGCTGCGGCAGGCCACCGAGGCGGCCGGCAAGGTGCTCGCCCCGCGGCTCACGGTCTACCCGGAGTACGTGTGCCAGCCGGAGGAGTGGCTCCACGCCGACGTCCGCTTCCCGGTGCAGTGCGCCTCCGACGGCGAGGGGCTCGCCCGGGAGGGCGCCTGGACCGCCGGAGGGCACGAGCCCCCGTCCGACGTCCTCGGTCTGGCGGGCACGCCGCGGGCCGGCGGGCCGGTCGGCGAGGTGCTGGCCGGTGTCGAGCTCGGCCAGCAGGTGGGCGTGGACGAGATCGTCTCGCTGCTCGGCGCCCGGGGGCCTGAGCTGGCCGCGGTCTGCGAGCTGGCCGACGAGCTGCGGAGAAAGGCGGTCGGCGACGTCGTCACCTTCGTACGGAACCGCAACATCAACTACACCAACGTCTGCACGTTCAAGTGCCGGTTCTGTGCCTTCTCCAAGGGGCCGCTGTCGCTCAACCTCCGTGGCGACCCCTACCTGCTCGACTTCGAGGAGATCCAGCGCCGCGTGGTCGAGGCGGTGGAGTGCGGCGCCACCGAGGTCTGCCTCCAGGGCGGCATCCACCCGAGCTTCGACGGCGACTACTACCTCGAGGTGACCCGGGCGGTGAAAGCGGTCGCCCCCGCCATCCATGTGCACGGTTTCACAGCCCTCGAAGTCCATGAGGGCGCCCGGCGGCTGGGGATGGGGCTCCCCGAGTATCTGGCCCGCCTCAAGGGCGCCGGGCTGGCGACGCTGCCCGGTACGGCGGCCGAGATCCTCGACGACGAGGTGCGGGCGATCATCTGTCCCGACAAGGTGACCACCGACGAATGGCTCGAGGTCCACCGGGTGGCGCACTCGGTCGGGCTGCGGTCCAACGTCACGATCATGTTCGGCCACGTCGAACGGCCGGTGCACGTGGCCCGCCACCTCGTGCGGGCCCGGGCTCTGCAGGCCGAGACGGGCGGGTTCACCGAGGTGGTGCCCCTCCCATTCGTCCATATGGCCAGCCCGATCTTCCTGCAGAAGAAGGCCCGGCCGGGTCCCACGATCCGGGAGGCGCTGCTCATCCACGCCGTGTCCCGCATCGCCATGACGGGCCTCATCGACAACATCCAGTGCTCCTGGGTGAAACTGGGTCTCGAGGGTGCCCGCCAGGCGCTGCGGGCGGGGTGCAACGACCTCGGCGGCACGCTCATGAACGAGAACATCTCCCGGGCGGCCGGGGCCGAGCACGGGCAGGGCGTCGAGGAGGAGGACCTGCTCGAGGTCGTGGCGCCACTGGGCCGTCCTCTGGAGCAGCGGACCACCGTCTACGGGCGGGTCCGGACCGTCGGCCGCCGCCTCCCCGCAAGCGTCACTCCCGTCACAATCGGTACCCGCGGGTAGCTCTTACGGGTTCTGCTACGCGTTTACGGCGGCAATCTTGACGCCCACCGGGACGGTTCCCTACGTTCCGTTTTCCGGTCCGGCATCGGGGCAGGGGGTTGGCTGAATGGCTCGTGCACAAGGCCCCATCGAGCAGGCGATTCGCGCGCGCGTTGCCGCCCACCCTGATGACACCTGGCTGAAGTGGAAAGACGAGGAGGTCCCCTGGCGGGACGTCCTGTCGTATACGCAGCGGGCGGCCAACGGCCTGCTCGAGCTCGGCGTGCGGCCCGGGGAGAAGGTCGCCCTGCTCCTGCCCAACCGTCCCGAGTTCCTCTGGGCTCATCTCGGCATCATCTTCATCGGTGCCCACTCGGTTCCGGTGAACACGTCGCAGCGGGGCGCCACGCTGGCCCACATCCTGTCGGACTCCGACGCCGTCTGTGCCATCGTTCACGACGATCTACGTGATGCCCTCCTGTCAGTACGAGCACAGTGCCCGCAGATGCGCACCTCCGTGGTGCTCGACGGGAAACCCGGTGAGGGCATCGACTGGGATTTCGATCGACTGATGGAGGGTGCCGACAGCGAGCCGCAGGTCGATCTCGACGAGCCGAGCGGCGGCGTCGGGATGATGTACACGTCGGGCACGACCGGGCCGCCCAAGGGCGTGGTCGCCACCAAGTACGACACCAGCCCGCTGCCGATCATCCTCGGGTCCACCGGCGTGAAGGCCGGCGAGACGCTCTACACGCCGCTCCCGCTGTTCCACGGAAACGCCCTGTTGCTGTCGTTCATCGGTTCGATCCTGCTCGACGCCAAGCTTGCGCTGGCCGAGAAATTCTCCGCCTCCCGCTTCTGGGATGACTGCCGCAAGTTCGACGCGGTCGAGTTCAACACGCTGGGCGGGATGATCTCGATCCTGCTCAAGCAGCCGGAGAAGCCCAACGACACTGACAACCCGGTGCGGACGGTGCTCTCGGCCGCCGCACCGCCCGACCGGTGGCGGGAATTCGAGGAGCGCTTCGGCGTCAACATCGTCGAGTTCTACGGGATGGTCGACTCCCCTGGCTTCCTGCTCAACGCCGACGGGAAGGTCGGCTCGATGGGCAAGCCGATCGCCAACATCGACTTCGCCCTCATGGACGACGACGGCAACCCTGTCCCGCCCGGCGAGGTCGGCGAGATCTGCTTCAAGCACCCGCTCGGCCAGACGACGCACTACCACAAGCTGCCCGACGCAACCGCCGAGGCCTACCGCGGCGGCTGGTTCCACTCGGGCGACCTCGGCGTCATCGACGACGAGGGCTGGTGGTACTACAAGGGCCGCAAGAAGGAGTCGATGCGGCGCCTCGGCGAGAACATCTCCGCCTGGGAGATCGAATCCGTCGTCAACCAGCACCCCGATGTGCTGGAGTGCGGCGCCCACGCAGTGAAGTCGGAGCTCGGGGAGGACGAGGTCAAGGTGGCCATCGTCTGCCAGCCGGGCGCCGACCCGAAGCCCGAGTCGATCCTCGACTTCTGCAAGGGCAAGATGGCCCACTACGCCATCCCCCGCTATGTCGAATTCGTCGACACCCTCCCCAAGACGGAGACGCACCGGATCCAGTACGCCACGCTCAAGGCGAAGGGCGTCACGCCGGAGACGTGGGACCGGGAGGCGGCGGGGTACAAGGTCGAGAAGGTCTGAGAGAGTCGAGGGAAGGGGCGGCGCATGCGAGACGTCTACATCGCCGGAGCCGGGATGACCGCCTTCGGGAAGTTCATGGACTCGAGCGTCCGCAAGCTGGCCGAGGAAGCCGTAGCCGGTGCGCTGCTCGACGCCCAGGCGACGCCGGGCGACGTCGAGATGGCGTTCTTCTCCAACGCCACCGCCGGGATCCTGACCGGGCAGGAGATGATCCGGGGCCAGGTGGCGCTGCGCTACACGGGCGTTCTCGGCGTCCCGATCGTCAACGTGGAGAACGCTTGCGCTTCCGCGAGTAGCGCGTTTTATCTGGCGCACATGGCGGTGGCGTCGGGCCAGGTCGACATTGCCATGGCCATCGGGTCGGAGAAGCTCACCCATCCCGACAAGATGCGCAGTTTCGCCGCCATCGGCACCGCCGTCGACCTCGACAACCTGGCCGCCGCCCGGGACGCGCTCACCCGCACGCTGTTGGGGATGGGATCGGCCGCCGGGATCGACGCCGGCTCACCCATGCCGGTGGGGGCCGAGATCGTCCCCGAGAAGAAGTCGGACGGCAGCGGGAAGTCGCCATTCATGGACGTGTACGCCGCGATGACCCGCCACTACATGGAGCAGAGCGGCGCCACTCCGGAGGACTTCGCCCGGATCGCCGTCAAGAACCAGGGCAACGGGAAGCTCAACCCCAAGGCCCAGTACGGCGGAGACATCACGGTCGACGAGGTCATGTCGAGCCGGCAGATTTCCGGCCCGCTCACGCTGCTCATGTGCTCCCCCATCGGCGACGGAGCGGCGGCCATCGTGCTGTGCTCCGAAGACGCCGCCCGCCGGCTGGGGGCCGAGACGGTGCGGGTGCGGGCCACGGCGCTGGTGTCGGGTCGCGACCGCACGCCCGACGAGCCCGGCGCGGTGGAGCGGGCGGTGGCCAAGGCCTACGACATGGCTGGCGTGGGCCCGGAGGACCTCAACGTCTGTGAGGTCCACGACGCCGCCGCTCCGGCCGAGCTCATGATCTACGAGGAGCTCGGCTTGTGCGGGCCCGGGGAAGGCCCGAAGCTACTGGCGTCGGGCGAGACCGCCCTCGGCGGGAGGGTGCCCGTCAACCCCAGCGGGGGGCTGCTGGCCAAGGGCCACCCGATCGGCGCCACCGGCTGCGCGCAGCTGGTGGAGCTGGCCGACCAGCTGCGGGGCCGCTGCGGCGCCCGTCAGGTGGAAGGCGCACAGGTAGCACTGGCCGAGAACGGCGGCGGCTTCCTCGGCACCGACCCGGCCGCCATCGTCATCACTGTTCTGTCCCG
>JAICGL010000271.1 GCA_025923175.1 Acidimicrobiia bacterium | reverse complement strand
GCTTCACCACGAACCCACCATTCCAGCTGGCCTTGGAGGTCTTCGGCGTCGACCGCATGATCTTCTCCGTCGACTACCCATTCAGCCCCAACCGGCCCGCCAGCGAATTCCTCAGGAACCTGCCAGTCCCAGACGACGACAAGGTCAAGATCGCCGGCACGAACGTGGCGACACTGCTCGAGCTCCGCGAACCCGTCGAAGATGGGTGAGTTTGAGCCGTCGCAGACAGGCAGGGGCTAAGGCTTAAGCACATATCGGTCTGGATGCCGCTCATCGAACCCCGCCGCAGCACGACGTCGGCGCTGCTCAGCGGAAACAGTCCCATAGCAGAGCGGTCGCCTTCTACTCAGCGTTGGTTACTCAACGGAAGGGAGAGCCCTTCAAAGCCCGCGTTGCTACAACGGAGAGGATGAGACGGAACATGGGGAACCGCTTGAATCCTATGAGGCAGCTGGCGCCGGTGGGCCGGCCCCGCCCGACACCGGACGCGGGGCGGGGACGGTTGGCTGTTCTAGCGCCGGTGGTCGTCGGTCGGCCGTCATAGGCGCTTCCGCCGGTAAACCCCGGCCGGATGGCCAGGGGCTACCTCCCATTCTTGGAGGCGAATCCCGAAGGGACCGGCGGCGTCAAGGGAGGCTTCGCCGGGCTTCGGCCGCCCTTGACCCCGCCTCCCTGGGGGAGGCCAAGTACCTTCAACATGGAGTCGCCGCCCTGTGACATATGCGCTTGAGGTCCCGCATGGAAGGAACCATGGGAAGCGAGACCGGGACCCGGCGCCGCAACAAGCGCTTGGAGCTCCGCACGACGGCGGAGGAACGAGAGTTGATCGAACGTGCCGCCCAGGTCACTGGAAGCGACCTGACCGAGTTCGTGCTCACGCATGCTTCTGACGCCGCGCGGCGCGTCCTCGCCGACCGGGAGCGTTTCGCTCTTGATCCGGAGGCTCTCGCCGCCTGGGAGGCGATCAACTCCCGGCGAGCGCGGGACCTCCCCGGACTGCGAGACCTCATGGAACGCCCTTCGCCCTTCGCCGAGTGACTGCGGCGTACGCCCGCCCCGAGCCTCTGCGCGACGACCACAGCCTCGACACCTTCGAGTGCCAGTCCTCGGAGCAGACCCAGTGGCTTCGCCGCCATACCCGACAATCGGTCGCGGTCGGAACAACGAAGGTCTTCGTCGTCACCGAGATCGACTCGCCCACCGTCGTCGCCTACTACGGGTGGTGCATGGCCCAACTCCACATGGCCGACGCGCCACTCCGTCTGCGGAAAGGCGGCGGTCGGTACCCGCAGCCTTTGGCGCTCCTCGCCAGGTTGGGGGTCGACGTCCGCCACGAGGGCAAGGGACTCGGCGCCGGCTTACTCCAAGATGTGTTCGTCCGGACTCTCGCCGTGTCCAGCGAGATCGGGTGCCGGGCGCTGCTCATCCACGCCGAAACCAGCCAGGCGAGGGATTTCTACCAGCACCTCGTTCCCGAACTGGAAGACAGCCCGACGGACCCGCTCCATCTCGTCGTACTCACAAAGGACATCCGCCGAACGCTGCAACGCTGAGCCGAACTCCTGACGCACCGCCAGCTCAAGAAAGGTTTAGCGACCCATACCTTGGCTCGTGGGAGTCAAAGTGCCAGTCGCAGAAATATTGGTAGATCCCCGCCTTCGAAACCGTCAGGGTCGCGCTGCTGTTCGGCGGGACGTCGATGGAGAACGAGCGGTTCTTTTCGACGACGCTGTGGGCTCCGTAGGGATCGTTGTTCGTGACTGTGATGGCTTGCCCGACCTTGGCGTCGAGTTGGGCCGGGCTAAAGGTGAAATACGTACCCTCACTCGTGATCGTGATCGTCGGGTTGGCCTGTTGGGCACTGAATGCCGGTGTCGCCCCGGCTTCATCATGGGCAACGACGCCGCTGGTGATGAAGAGCCCAGCGACAGCGGCGACGACGAAACGGCGTTGCAGCCTTGGCTTGTTGATGAGCGACATCGGTCTCCCCAATGATCCGGCAGGCGAAGCTGCGTTGCGGGTGCGGTGTCCTGCAGGTGGAGGCGTCAACGCGTGACGCGGCGAAGGACTGCGCGTGCGACGCCTCGACTGCCGACGAGCATGCTCTAGGGCTCCGTCAAGTCACCGTCAGAGCGCTGGACAGCGGGGGGAAATGCCGAAACACTCGGCGCCGATGGGCGACGAGAACGACGCCACGAGTCTGGCCCTGACCGGAGTCCAGTACCGGGTGCTCGGGCCGGTCGAGGTGCACCGAGCCGACGATGGCGCCACCGTGCCCCTGACCAGTTCACGCCAACGCCTGCTGCTGGCCTGCCTGCTGGCCAAAGCCGGCCACGTGGTGAGCACCGACCAGCTGGTCGACGCCCTGTGGGGTGAGAACCTGCCCGCCGACCCGCATGACGCCTTGCACTCCCACATCTCTCGTCTGCGGACCCGTTTGGGCGCCGCGGCGGCGATCGAGACCACGCCGGCCGGATACCGCTTCACCGCGCCCGATCGCCTGGATGCCTTCCGGTTCGAACGCTTCGTCGACGAGGCGCGCCGGGCCGGTGAGCCCGCTGTCGCGCTCGATGCATGGGATGCCGCCCTCGCGCTGTGGCGAGACCGGGCTTTTCTCGATCTGGCCGACCATCCGGCGCTGCAGACCGAGGCCATCCGGCTGAATCGGCTGCGGATGGAGGCGGCCGAAACCCGGGCGGAGACGCTCCTGCGCCTGGACCGGGCGCTCGACGCGCTGAGCGCTGCCGAGGCGCTCGTCATCGAAGAGCCACTGCGGGAGCGGCCAGTGGAGCTGCTCATGCGGGCCCTGGCCGCCTCTGGCCGCTCCGTCGATGCCGTGCGGGCCTACCGCACCTTCCGACTCCGGCTGGCCGAGGAGGTTGGATTGGACCCGTCGCCCGAGCTCCAGGCGCTCGAGGGTGAGATCCTGCGTCACGAGCGGCCGGGAACCGATCCGGTCCGGGCTGGGCATCCGGTATTGGTTGGCCTGCCTGTTGCCACCACTTCGTTCATCGGCCGCAAAGACGCCATCGACCGGGTCATCCGCACCCTCCGCTCCGCTCGGCTCGTGTCGATCACTGGGCCGGGAGGGATGGGCAAGACACGCCTGGCGCTGGAGACGGCTAACCGGCACATCGACGCCTTTCGCGATGGCGCGGCGCTGTGCGAGCTGGGGCCGGTCCCGGACGCCGCGGGGGTGGAGTTCGCCCTGGCCGCCGCCGTCGGAGTGCGGCAACAGCCGAACTGCACCATCGAGCAGAGCCTCCTCGAGGCCCTCGCCTCCCGGGAAATGCTCTTCGTGGTCGACAACTGCGAACACGTCCTCGACGGGGTCGTCCCGCGACTGGAGCTGATCCTGAGGCTCTGTCCCGGGGTGCGGGTCCTTGCCACGAGTCGAGAGCGCCTCGCGGCCGAGTGCGAAGCGGTCGTCGAGATTCCCCCCCTGGACCTGCGGACCGAAGCTGTCCGGCTGCTCGCCGATCGGGTGGCGGCCATCCGCCCGGACTTCTCGCCTGATGCCGCGCAGCACACGGTGCTGATGGAGATCGCCCGTCGGCTGGATGGTCTCCCCCTGGCGCTGGAGCTGGCAGCGGCACGCATCGCCACCATGGGTCCGCTCGAGGTGGCCCGGCGGCTCGACGATCCCTTCGCCTTGCTCACCCGAGGGCGCCGCAGCGCCCCGGATCGGCATCGCACCCTGCGGGCGACGGTCGAGTGGTCCTACGCCATGCTCGACGAGGGCGAGCAACAGACCTTTGAGAGGGCGGCCGTCTTCGCCGGCGGGTTCACGCTGGCCGCCGCCGAGGAAGTCTGCGCCGCCGGCGGCGGCCCGGCCGGCGACGACATCGCCGATCTCATCAGCGCGCTGGCCGACAAGTCGATGATCGTCGTCGACGACCGCGGCCCAATCACGCGCTACCGCCTGCTGGAAACACTTCGCCAGTTCGGCCACGACCGGCTGGCGGAAGCCGGGCGGCTGGGCGCGCTGGAACAGGCCCACGCGGACTACTTCGTCAAGCTCGCCTGGCGAGCGGAGCCCCAACTGCGCGGGCCGGCCGAGCCAGAGTGGGTCCGCCTTCTGGACGTCGAGATCCCCAACCTGCGCGCCGCTTGGGCCTGGGCAATGCGATCCCGCCATCACGCCGTCGCCGCCCAACTCTCGGCGGCTCTTTTCTGGTTCGCTCATTGGCGGATGCACACCGAAGTGATGAGCTGGGCGGAGGAACTGGTGGAGATCGAACCGCCAATTTCCGGTCCACACGTCGTCCGGGTCTTGACGACGGCCGCCGCCGCAGCGTGGCGGCGCGGGGCGCTGACCCGGGCCCGGGTCCTCGGCGAGCGGATCGTTGACATGGCTGGCGACGAGGCCAGCGCCCGATATGGCTGGCAGGTTCTCGGAACCGTCGCCGTATTCGAAGGCCGACTCGCTGACGCCCGCCGTGCCTTACGGGAATCGGCAGACATGGCCCGACGTGAAGGTGACCACTACCACACCGCGATCGGACTCGCAGGGCTGGCCATGGCCGAGAGCTACGCCGGAGAGGAACCCGCCGCCCGCCACACCGCCAGCGCTACCCGCCTGGAAGCGCTCCACAGCGGAGCCCCGTCAGCCTTGGCCTACAGCGCCTATGTCCTGGGGGAGACCCTGACGGCCAGCGCACCCGACCAGGCCCTCACCCATCTCGATCGGGCCGTCGCACTGTCGGACACCGTCGGGGCCCACTTCATCCACGGAATCGCCCTTGTCTCGGCGACGTCGGTGCGGGTCCGCCATAGTGACCCGGCGGGCGCCGCCTCGGCACTCCTCGACGTCATCGGCCACTGGGAACTCGCCGGGAACTGGCGCCAGCAGTGGACCACGCTGCGCCACGCGGTCGAACTCTTCGCTCGCATCGGCGACGACCAGGCGGCCGCGACGGTGTTAGGAGCCATCGAGGCCCATGACAAGAACCTCTTCGGCGCCGACGCCCAGCGCCTCTCGGCGCTCCGAGGTGAGCTCGAAGCTCGACTGGGCGGCGGGGCCGACGAGATTCTCGCCGGAGGTCGTGAGCTGCAACCCCGAGAGGTCGTTGCGTTCGCCCGCGAGCGACTCGCTGCACCTCAGCCCCGGCCGAGCGATACTGGGAACCGCGCAGTCTGGGCCGGCAATTCTTCTGTGTCGGCCCGGGATGGATCGGGTTGACGGGCCCGTACTCAAAGGGAGGAGGGAGCGCCGTGACCAATGGCGCCGAAACCGCCGGCTTCATGGCCATGAAGGGATCCGGCTACTACTCGAAGGTGACGGTGTCCGCCCGTGAGGCCATCGACGCGGCCACGCCGTGGGTCCTCGAGGCGGTGGACCGCCTGCCGCTCGACGACGATGGCCGGCCTGTCCGGGTGGCCGATCTGGGCTGCGCCGACGGTGGCACCTCGATCGGGCTCTGGCACCGGGTGCTCAGGGCCCTCCGCCAGCGGGTACCGGAGCGGGCGATCGAGATCGTCTACACGGACCTGCCCAAGAACGACTTCAGCCAGCTGTTCCGGATGCTGCACGGCCAGACCGAGATCGAGAGCTACTACGGCCAGATCCCCGACGTGTATCCCTTCGCGTCGGCCACGTCGTTCCACCAGGCGATCTTCTCCCCGGCCAGCCTCCACCTGGCGTTCTCCGCCCACGCCAACCACTACATCTCCAAGGTGCCCTGCCCCATCGCCGAGCACGTCCACATGGTGGGCGCCACGAAGGCCGAACGAGCGGCATACGAGGAGGTTGGCCGCCTCGAATGGGAGCGACTGCTGGCGCTCCGGGCTCGGGAACTCGTCCCGGGCGGCCGGCTGTGCATGATGAGCTTCGGGATCGACGACAACGGGCACTACATCGGCGGTACCGGCGACGTGTCCGTGTTCGACACCTTCAACACCCTGTGGCGCGAGCTGGCCGACGAGGGGGTCATCAGCCACGAAGAGTACCTCCGCACCAACTTCCCGCAGGTTTTCCGCACCACCGAACAGTTCACGTCCCCACTCCACGACGAGAAGAGCGACGCGTGGGCGGCCGGGCTGCGCTTGGAGAACATCGAATGGCGCGTTCAGGAGTGCCCGTTCGCCCGCAGTTTCGAGGATCATCGCGATCCCGAACGGTTCGCGCGGGAGTACGTCCCCACCCTCCGGTCCTGGAGTGAGCCGACGTTCGCCAACGGCCTGGCCGACCGGTCACCGGAT
>JAICGL010000270.1 GCA_025923175.1 Acidimicrobiia bacterium | reverse complement strand
TGAAGAGCGGGTTGCCGTCGGCGTGGCTCTCGACCAGCCGCTCGAGCTCGGCCGGGATCGTCGCCGTGCCGAGCAGCTGGCGGATCATGGCCTGGCTGTCCTCGCCGGAGAGCGGTTCCAGCGACACCCGCTGGGCGTAGGACTTGTTGAGGATGGCCCGCACCATGGCCGCGCTGCTGACGCCGCCGAGGCGGGACAGGTTCACCTCGGCGTGATAGGCCACGTCGCCCCAGGCCCGCAGGTACTCGGGCCGATAGACCAGCACGAGCAGGACGGGCGCGTCCGATACCGACTCCACGAGCACCGACAGCAGGTCCTCCGAGGCCTTGTCGATCCAGTGGACGTCCTCGACCACCAGGGCCAGCGCGTCCTCGGCCGCTTCGGCCAGGAGAAGGTCCCGCACGGCATCGAGGGTGCGCTGTCGGATCACCGCCGCCGATTGGCGGGCAAGGAGGTCGTCGCCGGGATCCTGGCCCAGGAGGTGGTGGAGGTACGGGGCTGACTCCGAGCCGAGCGCCCGTCGGGCGAGATAGCCGTCCAGCACGGCGCTGGCCTCGTCGGCCGGGACGGTCGGGTCGATCCCGACCACCTGGCGCACGATCTCCAGGAAGGGCAGGTAGGAGATGGCCTCCCCGTAGGTGAAACACGACCCTTCGAAGAGCGGCGCTTCCCGCTTGGCCATCTCCGTCTTGAACTCGTGCAGGAGCCGGCTCTTACCCAGACCCGCCTCGCCCACCACCGAGACGATCTGGCCGGCACCGGCGGCCGCTCGCTCCCAGGCCCGGAGCAGCGCGTCGAACTCCGCCTGCCGTCCGACGAAGCTGGTGAGGCCCCGCTGGGCTAGGGCTTCGAACCGGCTTTGCCCCTCACTGGCGGCGATGGGCTCGTAGGCCACGACCGGGTCCGACTTGCCCTTCAACGTGAGTGGGCCAACCGGCTGCCATCGGAAGGCCTCGCCCGCCGCCCGGTAGGTGGACTCGCCGGCCAGGACACCGCCGGGTTTCGCCGCTGATTCGAGCCGGGCGGCCATGTTGATGGTGTCCCCGAGTGCCGTGTACTCGACCGAGGTGCCTTCGCCCATGCCGCCAGCCAGGACGAGACCGCTGTTCACCCCGATCCGCATCGAGAACTCCGCACCGAATCGACGTTCCAGGTCCTCCGAATAGCGGGGAAGGTGCTCCTGAATGGCTAGGGCCGCATGGAGGGCACGGATGGCATGGTCCTCCTCAGCCAGTGGCGCACCGAAGAGCGCCATCACCCCGTCCCCGGTGAAGGCATTCACCCGACCCCCGTAACGCTCCACTTCCCTGGCCAGCAGAGCGAGGCACCCGTCCATCATCTCGTGGACGATCTCCGGATCGAACCGCTCCGACAACGGAGTGAAACCCACGACATCGGCAAACAGGACAGTGACCTGCCGGCGCTCCCGCTCCACCGCCGGCGGGGCCGCCGCGGGCGCTGCCGCCTCCCCCAGTGCTGCGCCACAACCCCCGCAGAACCGCTCTTCGGCCTCGTTCGCGAACCCGCACGCCGGGCACTCCGCAAGAAGTGGAGCGCCGCACTCGCCACAGAACCGCCGCCCTTGCCGGTTCGCCCCCCGGCAACGAGGACACTCCATCCGCCCGCCCTTCGCCCAACGACCGGTCCGATGGGACTTCGGCAACCTCAAGGCTAGAGACGGAAAGGTTCGGGAATCTACGTGCAACGGAAGGATCCGTCGTCAGGCGCACATACCTTCTGTCTCCGGGGCGACACCGACTGGACCCGATCGGCTTCGCCTTGACCGGCTGGTCACGAGCCGGGTTCGAGATGGAAGTCGAGGTTTTCCTCTTCGCAGGTGGCGGCGAGGTCGTTGCGGAGGTCCGAGAGAGCCGTTTTCGAAGGAACCTGGAGCGTGGCTTCGAGCATGAACATCGGCGTGGCGCTGAAGGGCGCGTAGCTGAGGTGTGATTCGAGCGTTGCCACATTGATCCCGCTGTTGGCGAGGATTGCCGCGATGGCCTGAACGATGCCGGGGCGGTCTGCTCCGCTGACCTCGATGCGGTAGAGCAAGTAATCCGTCGGCGGGTGTGCCGGCGAGGTCTCCTTCAGAATGCAGCTCAGCCCGAGCTCGCCTTCGACCTGCCCCCCGATCCCGTTGACCCGCTCGATCGCGCCGGCCGGTCCGGAGACCAGGAGGATCATGGCGAACTCACCACCGAGGATCGCCATACGGCTGTCCTCGATGCTGGCGCCCGCTTCACGGATCAGCGAGGAGAGCTGGTTGACCAGGCCCGGCCTGTCCGGGCCCACCGCCGTGAGCACCACGTAGCGTCGATCCCCGTCCATGGCGATCGGGACACTACCGGCCCTCACCCACGCGGCGCTCGGCGAAGAACTGGCGCATCAGGGTGGCGGCCTCGGCTTCGCGGATTCCGGGGACGATCTTCATGTCGTGGTTGAGACGGGGATCGGCGCCGAGGTTGTACAGGGAGCCGCAGGCGCCGGCCTTGGGATCAGGGGCGCCGAAGACGACCGTGGTGATCCGGGCGGCGAGGGCAGCACCGGCGCACATCGGGCAGGGCTCGATGGTCGACACCAGGACGCAGCCGTCGAGACGCCAGCCGCCGACGTGGATTGCAGCGTCGCGCAGGGCGAGGAGTTCGGCGTGAGCGGTCGGGTCGCCGTGCAGCTCCCGCTCGTTGTGGCGGCGGGCGATCACCGTGCCGTCGCGGCCGGCCACGACGGCGCCGATGGGCACGTCGCCGTGGGCGGACGCCGCCGCCGCCTCCTCGAGGGCCAGACCCATCAGCTCGTCGAGACCCGGTACCACGCGCCGCACCGTAGCGGTAGCCACACGCTCAGCAGCCACACAGAACACACAGGACGGCATCAAGCGCGAGCTGCTCAAACTGACGTAAAGTGGACAATCCGGGCGCGCAGGGTCGTTAGCGTTCGTCCCTGTCTGGAAAAACGAGGAAAACGGCGATCGACGACTCGGCGGCGTACGAGACCTCAGAGGAAACCGATTCCTGCCTGACGAATGAAGCAATGGCTTCGTCGGGCGGGGTTGGGGCCGTCCGGCGGGCCTGCAGACGTAGCAGGCGGGTCCGGGCGCTCGTCCTCATCGCCGTCATCGGCCTCTTCGCCAGCGGGGCCAGCAACTCCGTTCCGGGAGTCGCCGCCACCCCCTTCGCTGACCAGCTGCTCTCCGGTCTTCAGCTCGATCGCGGATCGGATCCGCCGGCCCACGACGCCCTCGCGGCCGAGGACGTCGCCGCCGCCGGTGGCGACCTTGCCGCCGCTCCGATCGAGGCGGTTCCGGCTGCCTCCGTTGTGACCTCGCCGGCCGCTCCGCCGACCTCGGCGCAGACCTTTGACCGGCCGATCGTGGCGCCGCCGACCTTCCCCCGCACCCGTTCCACCGCGCCCCGATCTACCCGCACCGCCTACTCGCCCGGTCCGAAGGACAGCGGTGTCTGGGCGGTCGTGGTCGGCATCGACGACTACCCCGGTGCGGACGCCGACCTGAAGGCGGCCGTCGCCGACGCCCGGGACGTCGACAGTGCCCTGGCCGCCTACGGCGTCCCGGCCAGCCACCGGCTCGTCCTCCTCGACAAGCAGGCCACGGCCGACAACATCCGCGGGGCGCTGGCCTGGCTGGTCGGCCGGGCGTCGCCCGACTCCACGGTGGCGTTCTTCTACTCCGGCCATGTCCGTCAGGTCGCCGGCGACCCCGACCGTGACGGCGAGGCCGTCGACGAGGCCCTCGTTGCCGCCGACGGCGACAACGTCTACGACGGCCAGGTGGCCGGTCTCCTCCAGGGCCTCGAGGCCCGCTCGACCTGGCTCGGGATCGCCGCCTGCTACGGGGCAGGCTTTGATGACGCGCTGGCTAACGGCCGGATCCTGACGGCCGCCGCCGGCGAGAACGACGTCGCCTACGAGAACTCGAGCCTGGGCCACAGCTACATGGTCGAGTACATGGTCCGGCGGGCCATGCTGCAGGGGAAGGCACCCTCGTCGGTGCAGGAGTCGTTCGCCTGGGCGAGGGCCCAGATCGCCCGCGACTACCCCAACCGCCAGCCGGCCATCATCGACCGGTCCCGCGGTCCGATCGTCCTCGGCCGGCCGACGGCGGCGACGCCGGACCGGAAGCCGGCGGCCCAGCCGCCGCCCGAGACGAAGGAACCGCAGCCCGACCCCGCGGCTCCGCCGCCGACGGCGCCCGAACCGAAGCCCGGTGGGCCGGCCTGCGCCCAGGTGCTCGGGGTCAGCGTCTGCTCCGAGCAGCGCGACAACTAGAACGGCCCGCCCACTGGGCGGACCGTCCAAGCGGAGAGAAAGGGATTTGAACCCTTGGTGGGTTGCCCCACACACGCTTTCCAGGCGTGCCGGTTAGGCCGCTCCCGCACCTCTCCGAGGCCGCACATCCTAGTGAGGGTGCAGCTAACATGACCGCCGGACCGTGCTAGGCGGGGAGCTCGTGGTGCCCTGTACCCCAAATCCACGTATGGGGGGCTGAATTCCCGCTCGAGGTCCGACCAGTATCAGGAGTTCGGTCCGCACGCAGTGTCGAAGGCCGGGTCCTGCGCAACGGGGTCCCGCGAACCGAGTCAGGTCCGGGAGGAAGCAGCTCTCAGCGGATCCCCCCGTGTGCCGCAGGGTTGCCTGGCCTGAGCGAGCGACGGATTTGAGTCTGAGACTGCCGGGTCGACGGCGGGTGCACGGTCCTTCCTTCTTCTCGCCGTCTTGTCCCAGGCCGCCGATAGGGTGAGCGGGCTTATGGCCTTCCAGTCGCTGTACCGCAAGCACCGCCCCCAGACCTTCGGCGAGCTGGTCGGCCAGGAGGCCGTCAGCACGGCGCTGCGCAACGCCGTCCGGGAAGAACGGGTCGGCCACGCCTACCTCTTCTCCGGCCCCCGGGGGACGGGCAAGACCACCACGGCCCGGCTGCTGGCCAAGGCCTTGAACTGCACCGGCGACCGGTCGGAGCTTCAGCCCGGCGAGCCGTGCAACGCCTGCTCGTCGTGTACCGAGATCACGGCGGGCACCTCGATGGACGTGGTGGAGCTCGACGCCGCCTCCAACCGGGGGGTCGGCGAGATGCGGGCGCTCCTGGAGAAGGTCGCCTACCGGTCGGCCGGCGGGGCCCGGAAGGTCTACATCGTCGACGAGGTCCACATGCTGACCAAGGAGGCGTCGACGGCGCTGCTCAAGACGCTGGAGGAGCCTCCCGACCACGTCATCTTCGTGCTGGCCACCACCGACCCCCAGATGGTCCTGGCGACGATCCGGTCCCGCACGCAGCACTTCGAGTTCTCGTTGCTCCCGGCCGACCGCCTGGCCGCCCACCTGGCCGAGGTCGCGGGCCGGGAGGGTGTGGAGGCCGATCCCGAGGCGCTGGCCACCATCGCCCGCCGGGCCGGCGGATCCGCTCGCGACGCGCTGTCGCTGCTCGACCAGGCCCTGGCCTACGGGGAGGGGCAGCTCCGTCCCGAGCAGATCGCCGCCCTCTTCGGGGGCACGGCCACGTCGGCCCGGGCGGCCATCGTCGACGCCCTGGCGGCGGGCGACGTTCCCGGGTTGCTGGAGCAGCTCGACGCTCTCCTCGGCGCCGGAGTCGACACCCGCACCCTGGCCGACGACCTCCTCCGCCACCTCCGGGAGGTGTTCCTCGTCCTGTCGTCCCCCGGGTGGGTGCGGCTGGAGACTCCGGAGGAGGAGCGGGCACAGCTCGCCGCCCAGGGGGAGGCGCTCGGCCCGGCAGCAATCGTGCGGGCGCTGGAGACCCTGGGGGAGGCCGCGATCGAAATCCGCCGGGCGCCCGATCCCCGACTGGTGCTCGAGGTGACGCTGGTCCGGCTCGCCCGGCGCGACGTGAGCAGCCTGGAGGCGCTCTCCGAGCGTGTGGCTCGCCTGGAACGGGCCCTTGACGACCTCCATGCCAGCCTCGCCTCTGGGGCACCGGCGGCGGGCACCCGCCGACCTCAGACGGCCAGCGCACCGAGCCAGGCCGCTCCTGCGGCCGAGGCGGCGACCGGGTCGTCTCCGGCCGGGCGCGCCGGGCCCCAGGCGGCGCTCGGAGCGCTCCGCAAGCGGGCCGGTGCACCGCCCCCTGAGAGCCCGACTCGGCCGGCTGCATCCGCTGCTACTCCCGGTTCAGTTGGGTCGGCTGCATCCGCTGCTACTCCCGGTTCAGTCGGGTCGGCTGCACCCGCTGC
>JAICGL010000269.1 GCA_025923175.1 Acidimicrobiia bacterium | reverse complement strand
CAGGAAGATCAGGATCGTGGCCACGCACTCGGGCTCGAGGACGACCTCGTACTCCCCCGGCTCGATGTCGGCGGCGGCCTGCGACCGCAGTGCCCGGTCGGCGGCCGCCGCCCCGACTCCGGTGGCGTCGAGATCGCCGAGACGGGCTGCCGTGGCGTGGCCCGAGCCGGCCGAGTCGTCGGTCTGGTGGATGCCGTCGATCGTGGCGCGGCTGCTCCGCCCCTCGGCCCGCTGACCAGCCGAGTTGGCGAAGGCGGTGGTGCCGCCGTCGGTGTCGCAGTAGCCGGCCGCCCGCAGGCCGGGACCGGCGTCGACGAAGGCCCGGACCCGGCGGGCCCGCTCATCAGGCGAGGCGTTCTCGGTGGTGGGGTCGTAGTGGTCGGTTTCGGGTACCGCGGCCGCTGCGGCGAGGCCGGGCCAGTCGGGGTCGACGGGCCGGAGGGCAGCCGCGGCCAGGGTGCTGTCGACGAGGGCGGCGAGTCCGACGCGGTCGGCCCGGGTGGTCGAGGAGGCCGCCACCCGCTGGTCGGGGAGCGCCAACTTGAGGCTCACCGAGACGCCGGCCTCACCGACGTTCTGGTGGATGAAGGAGTTCGCGAAGCGGGTGAGCGCCAGTCTTCCCCGCTGCGCGGTGACCTGGGCCTCGGCCCGGTCGCCGACGAGGTCGAGCACCTGCTCGCAGAGTTCGGCGGGAGTTGCGGTCGTCATCCCCTCACCCCCACGCGGACGCCACGGAACCGGGCGGGTGCGGCTGAGTGGCCGGTGCGGGCTGTCTGCATCGGCTGGCCCTTCCCGCAGTTGGGGACACCCCAATGGATCCACTCCGCACCGCCCGCCAGCATGTCGAGCGAGCCCCAAAACTGCGGTGTGATGCCGGTGTAGGTCGGGTTCTTGAGCATCCTGCCGAGGCTCCCGTCGCGGATCTCCCAGGCGATCTCGCAGCCGAACTGGAAGTTGAGCCGCTTGTCGTCGATCGACCACGACCGGTTGGTGGCCATGAGGATCCCGTCGTTGGTGGCGGCGATGATCTCGTCGAGCGACGACTCCCCCGGCAGCAGGCCGACATTGGTCATCCGGACCATGGGGAGGCGGTTGTAGCCGTCGCCGCGCACCATGCCCCCGGGGGGCAGCCCGGCCAGGGCGGCGGAGTCCCGTCCGGAGAGGACGCCCACCCAGCGGCCGTCCTTGACGATGTCGACGCGCTGCGCCGGGGTTCCCTCGTCGTCGTATCCGAAGGTGCCGAGGGCTCCGTCGAGGGTGGCGTCGGCGGTGATGTTCATCAGCGGCGACCCGTAGACGAGGCTGCCGAGGCGACCCAGCTCGAGGAAGGAGGTACCGGCGAAGGCGGCCTCCCAGCCGAGGATCCGGTCGAGCTCGATGGCGTGTCCGACCGACTCGTGGATCTGGAGGGCCAGCTGGCTCGACTCGAGGACGAGGTCGGTGGTGGCCTCGGGACACTCCGGGGCGGTGAGAAGGGCCACGGCCTCACTCGCCACCCGCTCGGCGTGGCCGGGGAGGTCGAAGCGGCGGATGACCTCATACCCGCCGGCCTGGTACTGGCCGAACGACTGCGGGTACGACCGCCGCTGCGTCTCCGCCTCACCCACGGCGGTGGCGTCCATGCCGCCGCCGCACTCGACGAGGTGCTGGCTGATGCGGTGGCCCTGGCTGGAGACGAAGTACTTCTCCGTGTCCCAGGCGGTGAGGAAGGCCCGGGCCAGGGCGACGCCCTCGACCGCCTGCATCGTCTTCGTGACCCCGACGATCAGGTCGGCCTTCTCGGCCAGCGACACGGCGAACGGATCCTCGTCGTAGGGGGTCTCGTAGCTGGCTTCCCCGACGGGGATGTCGGCCAGCGCCAGCGGCGGGCCGGGCACGCTGGACGACGCCCGGGCGATGGCGGCGGCCGCCTCGCCCGCCTGGCGGGCCTCCTCGGCGTCGGCTGTCGCGAAGAACCCCCACGACGATCCGATCAAAGCCCGGACGCCGACACCGGCCGACTCCGACTGATCCAGCGATTCGATCGTCTCGTTCAGGGCCTCCAGGTGCTGGCGGCGGGAGACCATGACGCGAGCGTCGGCGTACTCGGCGCCAGCGGCCAGGGCTCCTTCGACGGCGGCGACGGCTGGGTCGAACATCTTCTGCGGCTCCTACTTGAGATCGACGATGACGCGACGGGCGAGGATGGAGGCGTCGGCCAGGTCAGTCCGGCCGGTTCGGAGAGACTGTCGCGCCTGTTCGAGGACCGCGTGGTTGGACGGGTAACCGGACGGCTGGAGTGCCAGCAGTTCGGCGGGAATCGGCGGGACGGCGGCGGTCACGGCGGCGAGCTTGCCACGCATCTGGGCCAGGTCCTCCTGGGTGTCGCTGGTGTCACCCTTGGCCTGGCCGATGGCGGTTGCGAGACGGTCGGCGAGTTTGGTGAACCGGTCGGCAGCGGCGAGCTCGATGTCGGCGACCATGACGCCCCGGGCCTTGGGGATCGTGAGGACGTAGACGCGGTAGTCGGTGACGATCCGCTGGGCGTCGGCGCGCAGCATCGCCTCGTCGTTGTCGCCCTGAATCCTGGCGCTGAGCCCGGTGAGCCCGTTGATCTGCTCCTGCAGCTGGGAGGCGAGGGCGGCGCGGTGCTCTTCGCTCAGCTGAACGATCGACTCGGTCACAGTGAGACGTTCCCGGAGGGCAAGTATCCGGCGGGTGATGGCAACGGTGGCTGCTCGCTTGCGCGCCTCGAGGACCACCTGCTGTGTCTCGCCTTCGCCGGCGGCCATGTCGGAGTCGAGCCGGTCGAGTTCGCCGTCGAGCCGGCGCAGCACCTGGTCGATCTCCGTCAGGTCGGCTTCGGTCACCGGCCCTGCCGCCGCTCCGGCACTCGTCGGCGACGAGGTCCCTCCGGTGAAAGCCGTGGTGGCCGAGGCCTTCGATGCCCCGCTCGACCGGTCGCTGCAGGCGGGCGCGCCGACCGCCAGAGCCATGACCACGACGGTCAGGGCTCGTCGGTTTCTCACTGGTGCGTCCACTTGGGCGCCCGCTTCTCGGCGAATGCGGTGAGCCCCTCGGCGGCGTCGTCGGTGTGGGTGGCGACCGTCAGCATGGCGTGGAGATAGTCGAGGGCTTCCTCTCCGGCCATGTCAACGGCCCGGTAGAAGGCATTGCGGCCCCAGCGGGTCACGACCGCCGACTTGCCCGCCAGGGTGGCGGCGAGTTCGTCGACGGTGGCGTCGAGGTCGGCGGCGGGCACGAGGCGGGATACGAAGCCCATGCGCTCCCCCTCGGCGGCCTTGACCTTCCGGCCCGTCAGCATCAGATCGAGGGCCACCTTGGGTGGCATCGACCGGATCAGCGGAACGGTGATCTGGTATGGCCACAGCCCGATGTCGATCTCGGGGGCGCCGAAGGTCGAATCCTCCGAGGCGACGACGAAGTCGCAGGAGAGTGCGAGCCCGAACCCGCCGGCCAGGCAGTAGCCCCGGACCCGGGCGATCGTCGGCTTCCCGAGGTGCCACAGCGCTTTGAAGATGGCGGCCGGCCCGCCCCGGGCCTCGTGCATCCTGGCCGGGCCGGCGTTGCTGCCGATCCCGCCGAGGTCCGCGCCGGCGCAGAAGGCACGCTCGCCGGCACCGGTCAGCACCACGACCCGGACGCTGTCGTCGGTCTTCGCCAGCTCGATGGACTCGCCCAGCTCCTGCATGACCTGGAACGACATGGCGTTGTGGCGCTCGGGGCGGTCGATGGTGATCCGGGCCACCGCCCCATCGACCTCGTAGCGGACCTGCTCCACGGGGGTCCTCCTCCTCCGGCAGTGAGAGCGTCATTATGGGGCGATGTCGTTCCTCTTCGTGACACTGGCGCTGGCGCTCGGCATCGCTTTGGTGACCGGTGGGCGCCTGCGGAACATCGCCGCCACCCAGCTCCGCCGCCCGAACATCCTGGCTGCAGCCGTCGGGATCCAGCTGGCGCTGGAAGTGCTCCACCCGACTCGCGGCATCGCCGGCCGGCTGGCCTCCGCCCTCCTCGTCGTCTCCTACCTCCTCCTGCTCGCGTTCTGCGCCGCCAACCTCCGGCTCCGGGGGCTGGCGGTCGTGGCGGTGGGCATCGGGCTCAACGGGACGGTCATCGCCCTCAACGCCGGCATGCCGGTCCGGGCGCCCGAGGCGGCCGTCGAGAAGACGACGAAGCACCACGCCGAGCGGCCATCGGACCGGCTCACCTTCCTGGGGGACATCATCCTCGTGCCGGCCCTGCGCCAATCGCTCTCATTCGGCGATCTGATCATGCTGGTCGGCCTCGTCGACGTGCTGTTCCACTGCAGCCGGAACCCGGCGACGCGCCGGCGCGTCTCGTCGGCCCAGGGCACCCTCGCTCCACCGGTCCGGACCGCGGCGTAGCGGGGGCGTACCATCTGCGGCCCATGGCGGTCGCCTCGATGGTGTCGTTCCGGCTGGGTGGGCCCGACGGTGTGTCGGTGCAAGCAGCCACGTGGGGTCGGGCGTTGGAGCGGCTTGGCTACTCGCTCCGGCGGGTGGCCGGGGAGCTGGCCGACGGGGCCCGGCCGGGTGACGTTGTCGTCCCCGGGCTGGCTGTTGCCGCCGAGGCGGCTCCCGGGCCGGCCGGTCAGCGGCCCGCCGCCCCCGAAGGTCCTTCGGCCGGCGAGCTGCGCGACGCCCTCGAGGGATCTGCGGTCGTCGTGGTCGAGAACGTGCTGTCACTCCCGCTCCACCTCGAGGCGGCCCGGGTGCTCACGGCGGTCCTGGCCGACCTCCCGGCCGAGACCCGGGTGCTGCTCCACCACCACGACTTCGCCTGGCAACGCCCCGAGACGGTATCCATCACCGAACTGCCGCCCCGGCTCCCCCGGGCCGTCCACGTCACGATCAACGACTTCTCCCGCCGGGAGCTGGCCGAGCGGGGCATCGAGGCGGTCACCGTTCGTAACGCTTTCGATCTCGACGCGCCACCCGGGCTGCGGACGCAGACGCGCGACGCGCTCGGCGTGGACACGGATGACGTACTCGTGCTCCAGCCGACGCGGGCCATCGCCCGCAAGAACATCCCTGCTTCACTCCGCCTCGCCGAAGGCCTGGCGGAGCGGCTCGGCCGAACGGTCCGCTACTGGCTGCCGGGCCCCGCCGAAGACGGCTACGCCGCCACGCTCGCCGAGGTCCTCGCCGCCACCACCGTGACCGTGCTGCGCACGCACCCGGGAGACCTCGGCTTCGACATGGCCGACGCCTACGCCGCCTGTGATCTCGTGGTGTTCCCGTCGACCGGCGGAGAGGGTTTCGGGCAGCCGGTGATCGAGTCGGTGTGGGCCGACCGGCCGCTGGCCGTGTTGAGCTACCCGGCGCTGGAGGAGATCGTGGCACTCGGCTTCTCGTTCCTCGCCGCGGACGACCCCGATAGTGTCGCCGAGGCTCTCCGTCAGCCCAACGCGACGACCATGGCCCGCAACCGCGAGCTGGCCGGCGCACACTTCTCGATGGCCGCCCTGGAACGAACGCTGCGAGCGTTGCTCAGGACGCGTTGAAAGACCACGCGACGATGGGCCCGAGTCGCCATTGGCTCGGGCCGCTGTCGCTAAGACCTCGGAATTCCTCCCCCAGCAGAGTTGTTCCGCAACCAGTTCAGAACCGGTCTGTTACGCCAGGAACGTCGGACCCTTGCGGCTCCGCTGACGCCGACGAGCGACGAGCGAGCAGAGCGAAGCGCGACGGGCCGGAGCCGGGCGTGCGGGCTCAGGCGGGCGATGAAAGCCGGGTTTCCGGATCCATCTGCCGTTGTTCATGCACACAAATTCTGCGGCCGTTCACCTGACTCCTGCGCTGGCGGGCATATCGGACGCCCGCGTCACATGTCAATTGTGTGACGAATCCGGGGGAGATGGCGCAATCGGGGGAAAGGACCCTCTGTTACCCTCAATTCGCCATGCGTCTTCCAGGTCCTCGTCGGCGACACCAGCTTCTCGACGTCGCTCGTGAACTCTTCGCTGCCGGGGGGTTCCATGCAACCTCGATGGACGACGTCGCCGAAGCCGCCGGAGTGACAAAACCAGTCCTCTACCAGCACTTTCCATCGAAGCGGGCGCTATATCGGGAACTACTGGAGGACGTCGGCAGCCGGCTGCTGGCTGAGATCACGACCGCGGCGATGCCGGCCGACAGCGGCCGGGAGCGGGTCCAGAGCGGCATGGCCGCCTACTTCGGCTT